>JBFRWQ010000328.1:0-13713 GCA_051439665.1 Microcystaceae cyanobacterium
ACTAAATTGATAATCTTGCTCTACAAAGCGCTTAGAATAAGCTGTTAAGTATCAGGCAGGAGAGATTTACTAATACCAAATCTGACTTATAAAACTCTGTTTTAGTCGAGAGGGGTAGTTAGGGCTACAGGCTCTTCCGACATGATGGTGGATAATGTATAAAAAAACACAATTCGCCTCTGATGGGTTACGGCACAAATTAAAAGTTATAAGGTTTCCCCAAAAATAACCCCTGTGCCTAACCTATCCTACAATGTATAAGTTTTGCTTATAACCATAAAGTCAAGAGATCCGGGCTACAGCCCAACAACACACCTAATTCCAAATTGCCTTTGCTTTATCTCTTACGCTTGGTGTATAAACAGGATTTGGTATAGTACCTAGTTTAAATACGTCTTATCCTAACCCCTCCCATGCTAGTATTAATAGCTCATTGAGAATGGCTGAAGCAACCGCCGATCCTCCCTTGCGGCCATTCACTCGAATTTGGGGTACAGAAACTTTTTCTAACTGTTCTTTAGACTCTAACACCGAAACAAAGCCCACTGGCGCACCAATTATTAGAGTAGGTTGTAAAGATTTATTAATTACATCTTGACAAATAGCCAATAAAGCGGTAGGGGCATTACCAATCACATAGATTGCTTGGGGATACTGTTCTAAACAGCGTATCATTCCTGTTTCGGTGCGAGTTTTACCTTTCTCAGCCCTATCTACCTGCTCAATGGCTGTAATAATGGGGTTATCAAAGGTTTTCTGCACAAGGGTAATAATACCCTGCTTAACCATTGTCACATCGGTAATAATCGGCCTTTTTTGGCGTAGCGCTTCAATTGCTTGAGCGATCGCATCCTGGGAAAAACTGACAAGATGGAGAAACTCAAAATCGGCTGTTGCATGGATCACTCGTCTTACCACCCTATATTCTAGGGAAGATAAAGAATGTTGACCCACTTCTCGATCAATAATGGCGAAGCTTTCCCTAGTAATTGGATGATTTAAGTTTTCTTTAGCCATTGAGTCCCAATTTTTCTAGGACAGGTTGAGTTGAAACCACATGGCGCTCTAATCCTAATGTTTTCGGCTCAAGTCCAAGTGCTAACCCGATTAATTGGGGTAAATGTAGCACAGGGATGCCTAATTGCTGTTCAATCACCTTAGCCACTTCGGGTTGTCGAGAATCAAGATTTAGATGACACAGTGGACAAGGAGTCACCAAGCAATCTGCACCCGCATTAATCGCTTCTAACAGATGAGTTCCTGCCATTGTAAAGGATTCTTTGGTGGAATAGCTAGAAATTGGCCAGCCACAACATTGGGTTCTTCCTTTATAGTGTATAGGATTTGCCCCAACGGTGCGAAAAACATCCTCCATTGATGTAGGATTGAACGGATCGTCATAAGGTAAGGTTTTCTGGGTTCGGAGTAAGTAGCAACCATAAAAAGCAGCACAATTTAACCCTTTGAGGGAACGAGTGACTTTATTTTTGAGGGCATCTAAGCCATAATCGGTTACAATTGCCCACAGTAAATGTTTAACCTCCGTTGTTCCTTGGTAGGGAGAACATTGTTCTTTGTGCAGAAAATCGTTGACTTTATGGAAATAATCTGGATCATTGTCCTTGGCTTCTTTTAAACGCTCGTCAACGTGGCCAATCACTCCTTGACAGGTACTACAATGAGTTAACAAGGGCAAGTTTAAGGATTCAGCTAGTGCGATATTTCTGGCGTTGACTGTATCTTCTAAGAGTTGAGATTCTTCCTTAAATGTTCCTGAACCACAACAAGAAGCTTTTTTCAGTTCAATTAGTTCAATATCTAATGCTTTTGTTAGGGCAGCCGTTGATAGATACAGTTCTCTGCAAGCGCCTTGGGCAACACAACCGGGGAAATAGGCATATTGAAGTCGGGTCATAATTTGAGCAACCTATTGGGGGGAGTTAACATGAGTCGATCATCAAAGTCGTCAGCCTTTGGTATCGGGGCTGAAGCAACCATTTTAGGGGATAACCAACTCACTCTTGATCATAACCGTTGGTTGATCAACAACAGAGCAAGTTGAAGATTTTTTTAGCTTTGCAATATAACTCGCTCTGACATATAGTGGCACTTAGGTTTGTCCATGATATCCTTTTGGCTTGCATTCAAATATGCTTAACTCAACCGACAAGATCGGCGATCGCACTAATATCTAATTTCTCAAACTTTTAGCATTGTTTCAGCATTTTTTATAACCTAAGAAACCAGTAACTTAGATAAGCGATCGCTTAACTTCTCGATACTAAATTGGGCGATGGTTTTTTCCCTTAACCAATGGGGATCACAGCGCTGATCTTGGCCTTGTAAAATCTCGCAACAAGCTTGAGCAACTGCATCTGGATCACGATGGGGAACACGCCATCCCATTAACCCATCTTGCAGGGGATCAGCCGAACCATCATTATCACCTGACAAAACAGGTACACCACAACACATAGCTTCTAGGTAAACAATGCCAAATCCTTCTTGAGAGGGCATAATATAGGCATCTGCTAGGCGATAATGCTCAATTAAATCTTCAGTTGGCACAAATCCCGCAAAAATAACCTGATCAGCTACCCCTAACTCCTTAGCTAACCCCTCTAACCGTGGTTGATCATCTCCCCGTCCAATTACTAGGTATTTAAGATCGGGAAAAGCTGGTAAAATTTTTGGTAAGGCTCGAATGGTAACATCGACACCTTTATAAATATCTCCTGACCATAATCTTGCTACAGTCATTAAAACCTTACTATCTCCTAAATTGTATTTTTTCCTTAACTCAGGAGATTTTTGCCCAATAGTAAAGCACTTTTCATCTACGACACAGGGTAAAATTTGCACCTGCTCAGGGGAAATGTGGTTAGACTGACATAAGCGATCTCGGCTATAACGGCTAATCGTCCAAATTTGATTGGCTTGACTCAGCGCTTTTTGTTGCAATGAGGGTAAGGGTTGCCAGACTTCTTTTCCGTAGGTTAATACGGTATAGGGAATGCCCAAGGGTTTACATAACAAAGCGACTAAAGGGGCTAAATTAATATGTCCACAAAAGACTTGTTGAGGACGATGGCGGATTAAGGCTCTTACTAAAGATGAAGCTAAATTTAAGCGACCTTTCCAAGCAGGAAGGGTTTTGAGATAAGCAAACTTAAACCTCTTACTCACAAAGGGATTTTCGCAGCCCGTTTCATCTCTAAGTAGAAAGACTTGGGCATTTAGAGCGCTTTTATCTTGCAAAGCTTGATAAGCCCGAAAAATATCTTTAACATAGGCTTGAATGCCACCTTCTTGGGAAAAAATTTCGAGAAAAACAAAAATATGGTTATTCATGGGGGATTTTAGCAATAATATCTTTCAGTAAATATGCTTGTCATTGTACAATCTGGATCTTTTAATTGCAATCTCACGTTAAGATAAAAAAATGCAATGTAACAAATTATGAAGGAATCATGGCGGATCAATTAATTAGAGCAACAGCAGCATCAGGGGGAATTAGAGCCGTAGGGGTTATTTCTACCCGTTTAACCGAGGAAGCTCGTCAAAGACATAATCTTTCTTATGTTGCGACAGCAGCGCTGGGTAGAGCCATGTCATCTGGCTTATTATTAGTCTCTAGTATGAAACGGGAAGATTCACGGGTTAATATTCGCATCAAAGGAAATGGTCCGTTGGGGGGTTTATTGGTTGATGCAAGGTTAGATGGAACAGTACGAGGATATGTTCACAATCCCCATGTCGAACTTCCCCCCAATGCTAAGGGAAAACTAGATGTGGGGGGTGCAATTGGCAAAGAAGGCTTTTTATATGTGGTACGAGATGTGGGCTATGGTTATCCCTATTCCAGTACAGTAGAGCTAGTCTCAGGGGAAGTTGGGGAGGATGTAGCCCATTATCTCTTACAATCAGAACAAACTCCTTCTGCTTTATTAGTTGGGGTATTTGTGGGCGCAGAAGGAGTGACTGCATCAGGGGGCTTATTATTACAGGTAATGCCCAAAGCAGCGAGAGACGAGGCGTTGGTCTCAGCTTTAGAGGAAAAAGTGGGACAATTGCAAGGATTTACCCCCTTGTTACAAGCAGGAAAGACCTTACCTGATATTTTTGAGGACTTATTGGGGGATTTTGAGCTTGATATTTTACCTGAAGTTCAATTAGTTCGTTTTCACTGTCCTTGTTCTTTTGAAAGGATGTTAGGAGCGCTAAAAATGTTAGGGAAAGAGGAGTTACAGGATATGATTGAAAAGGATAATGGGGCAGAAGCAACCTGTGAGTTTTGTGGGGAAGTCTATCACGCAGATCGAGATCATCTTGCCCAATTAATTGATGATTTAGATGAGTTAAAGGTTGATGCTTAAGATTAATGAGTTGAGAAAATGAGCTTTTTTGAAAAACTAAGTCAAGCGATCGCCCAAAATAATAGCCTATTAATTGTGGGGTTAGATCCCAACCCAGAAATGTTACCCTCTTGGATGGGAGACAATAAGCGCTCGCTGATGCAAAATCTAGAAGATTGGTTAGTTGGGGTAATTGAGAAAACCAAGGATCACGTTTGTGCTTATAAACCCACATTAGGCTTTTATGAAGCATTAGGAAATGAAGGTTTTACCCTATTTATGTCTATTTGTCAAGCTATTCCTCAACAAATTCCGATTATTTTAGATAGCAAATATGGGGATCTTAATACCAGTAGTTTACTAGCTCGTACTATTTTTGAGCAGTGGAACGTGGATGCTGTTACTTTAGTGCCATTAGCAGGACAAGATCAAGCTGCTCCTTTTTTAGTCTATCCTGATCGGGGTGTTTTTTGCTTGTGTCATACATCTAATCCTGATGCAGAAATTTTACAAGCATATCCGACGGTTGATAACCCTTTTTACCTCCACTTAATAGAGGAAGTAAAGCAATGGGGAACACCCGAACAATTGGGCTTAGAAATTGGTACAGGAAATCCGAATATTTTACAGACAATTCGGCAAATCAGTCCGGAAAGATTGATTCTGTTACGTAGTTTATGGCGAGAAAATACCGATTTAACCGCCATGTTAACAGCAGGATTAGATCACAATGGGGAAGGATTATTAATTCCCATTCCTCAAGATTATTTAAGTCAAGATAGTTTATCTGAACAAGTCATTCAGTTACAAAATAAAGTTAATCAAGTGCGCCATGAGGTACAAACTTCTACCCTTGCTTGTGATCTTTGGACATCTGATCTTCCCCCTTCTTCCCGTCATCCTCACCAAGATTTAATCCTACAACTTTATGATTTAGGCTGTTTATTATTTGGCGATTATGTGCAATCATCAGGGGCAACATTTTCTTATTATGTTGATCTCAGACAGATTATTTCTAACCCACAGGTTTTTCATCAGGTATTAAAAGCTTATGCAGACATTCTAGAATCTTTAACCTTTGATCGCATTGCGGGAATTCCTTATGGTTCATTACCCACAGCAACGGGCTTATCTTTAATGTTAAACTATCCTATGATCTATCCTCGTAAAGAAGTTAAAGCACACGGGACAAGGCGCTTAATTGAAGGAATCTTTGAAGCAGGGGAAACAGTGGTGGTGATTGATGATATTTTAATTACTGGTAATAGTATTGTTAAGGGAGCAGAAAAGATTGAATCTGCGGGTTTAGTGGTTAAGGATATGGTGGTTTTTATTGATCATGGAGCAGGGGTTAAAGATAGAATTAGAGGGAAGGGATACAATGCTTATTCTGTGTTAACCATTTCTGAGATTACGGAAACCCTTTATGATGCCAAGCGTATCAATAAGGAACAATATGATTGTTTGATTCAGGAAGGAGAATCAGATTAGTATGAGGTGGTGTTGTTGGGCTTTAGCGCTTACGCATTTTAATACTACATTAATTGAATTGAAACATATCTTTCAAGTGCAGAAAGTATTATTTTATACAGAAAATAAAATATAAGTCCAGTATAGTAGCAAACTGTTAATTAACGATTAAACTGTGGTTACTGTTTTTGAACATAACCCTCTATCATATAAAGCTATTCCATTTAAGTAAACTAATGACCTTATCAATGAACCCTTGCAAACTAAAGGATCTAGAGGAATATCCATTAGGTGTTGAGATGTTGCTTTATTCAGCCGATAAAGCCATAGGAGTTTCTCTGAATAGTTCTGCTATGAACATTTGGCAACTCTGTAACGGCAAACACACACTGATTGAAATAAGTCAAGAACTTGGCAAAATTTACGAAATTGAGTCACAAGAATTGATTAATCAGTTACTCGAAGATGTTAAGGCAACAGTAGAGCAATTCAGTCAGCTTGGTATATTGGAGAACAGTGATGTATCCCAAACAACAGCTAAATAAAGGCTCAACAACAAACCCTAATCGAGAAACTTTGTACATTTCTTTTGAAAATTGCCAAGTTGCTGTCCATTCTGATATTGCTGAGGTTCTAACAGAGGTTAGACGAAATTTTCAGTGGATGCTTGAACTCAAAGCGAAGAAAATAGTAGGGGATTTAGAAGTGTTCTGGGAAAATGGGGAATATCATTTGGTTGGAGGGAGTGAGGACAGTATTAAAAATGGAACTTTCAATTGTGTGTTATATAGTCTTAAGTATGAAGTGATTTTAAAACTCATTCAGGCACATCCTAATCTTTTATGGCTTCATGCTGGGGCTGTAGCTTATCAAGATAGTGCTGTTGTTTTGCCTGGTCTTTCGGGACGGGGTAAAAGCACCCTTGTTACTAGCCTTTGTGCCAAAGGCTGGACTTATCTTTCGGATGATATTGTGCCTTTTGATTGGAATGTTGGTAAAGTGCTTCCTTTTCCTCGGATTCCTGAAGTACGAAAGAATAAAGGTAAAGAATTATCTCCTGAACAGGTTCAACGATTAGATAAAATTGTGGTAGATTTGGAGGTAGATTTGGTATGTCGTAAACCTATGCAGATTGCAGCGTTGATTTTTCCCACTTACAGCCTTCGTTGTCCAACCGAAATGTTGCCTTACTCTCCGGCTGCTTCTGCGTTAGAATTGCTGCAAAGTTGCTTAAACTTTGTTGAGCATACCCAATCAGCCGTAAGCTATGTTAGTGAACTAGTTCAGAAGATACCAACTTTCCAGTTGTCTTTTTGTGATTGTAATCTAGCGAGTGAAATGATCAGGGATAGTCTCTATCAAATCAAGGATGGTGGTTGTAAAGAGGATTGAACGAAATGTCTGGTGAAGTCTCCAGCTAAACTAAGACCCATTTAAACTGGGCATTCGTAAATCACTATTGCCTCCTACCTGTCTCTCCAACCAAATTTAAACGCTTAACAACTTATCAATTAAAATGAGGAATGAACACTTATGACTTCTATGATGGACAATCTCTACTATCGTGGCCAATCGATTCATCGTCAGTCTGAAACGAGCTTGATTTGTTTGAGTGATTTATGGAATGTTCAAGGGGGGGATATAGGAAAAAGTCCCTTAGATTGGATTCGTTTAGAAACAACTCAAAAGCTTTTAAAGAACTTGATAGAACCGAATGAGACGGTTTTGGTTTTGTTTCAATCTGAAAATAATGAACCTCCTGATGAACAGCTTGTCGCTGAGATTTCAGGAATTCTAGAAACAACTGGAGAAGGGCAAGAGCTTTGTACTTACGCAACAGAAGAGTTGGCTGCTGTCTATGCTCGATTTCTTTCTCTAGAGTGCTATAAGTGGGCAATGGAGCATTTAGTAGAGGGAAAAGAAGAGGAGACTGATTATTCAGAGTATGTTGAGGCGAGAACCAAAGCAAGGCGACAAAAGGAGTTTTCTAGACGTGCTTTAATTGCAGCAGGGTGGGCTGCTCCTGTTGTTTTATCAGCAGGATTGAATCAAAAAGCAGTAGCTGCTGGGTCTGATCACGTTGATTTCCATGTCGATTTTAATCGACCAGGGTGACTCTTAATTATCGGGACTCTTAAAGTTTAAATAATAAGGTGATTTCTAGCAATAAAGATACCCACAGAAAACTAAAGATGTATTAATCGCAAGCAAGTAAGTTGGTATAGTCTTTCTGGGAAATCACCTGATGCACCTAATCAGAGTTAATTGGAGATATGACAGATGACTATAGAACTTAGACCACTTGGTGTTAAATGCAATATTCAATGTCAATATTGCTACCAAAATCCCCAGCGTGATGCGGGCAATGTACCTCACTCCTACGATATGGAAAAAATGAAAGCTGCCATAGAAAGGGAAGGCGGTTCTTTTGCCTTATTTGGTGGGGAAGCTTTGCTAGTCCCAGAATCAGATTTAGAAGAACTTTGGTCATGGGGATTCCAAAAATATGGTGACAACGGGGTTCAAACTAACGGAACCCTAATCAACGAAAACCACATTCGTATGTTCAAACAGTATAAGGTTCATGTTGGGATTTCCATAGATGGCCCAAGAGAACTAAATGATGTGCGTTGGTTAGGAACATTAGAACGTACTCGTGAAGCAACTGCCAAGACAGAAGCAGCCATTGAACGACTTTGCCAAGAAGGACATCCTCCTAGCTTAATTGTTACTCTTCATCGTTGTAACGCTACTAGGGATAAATTACCTGTCATGTACGATTGGTTCAGACACCTAGAAAGCATCGGAATTACCTCAGCACGGCTGCATATCTTGGAAGTAGAAGATCAATCAATCCACCATAAGTATGCACTGAGCATTGAGGAGAATGTTGAGGCATTTCTTGGCTTTGCTAAGTTAGAACAAGAACTTACTAGCCTTAAATTTGATGTTTTTCAGGATATGCGTAACTTACTGCTGGGACAGGATAATAAAACTGCTTGTGTCTGGAACGCTTGTGACCCCTATACCACAAGAGCCGTAAGAGGGGTTGAAGGAAACGGACAGAGTAGTAACTGTGGTCGCACCAATAAAGACGGGATTGATTTTACAAAATCGAACACCGAGGGATTTGAGAGATATTTAGCCCTCTATCATACGCCTCAACAATACGGTGGCTGCAAAGGTTGTCGCTTTTTCCTCATGTGTAAGGGAGAATGTCCAGGTACTTCGATTGACGGTGACTGGCGTAATCGTACTCAAGATTGCGAAGTTTGGAAAAGTTTGTATCAACATCTTGAAGAAGAAACAATTGTTCAGGGATTGATGCCTATCTCGATTCGCTCAGACCGCAAAAAGCTAGAACAAATTTTCCTTGATACTTGGGCAAAAGGTCAAAATACTAATATTTACTCTGCTTTACAAACCCTCAATAAAGATAAATCTGATTCAAGACAAAATTCCTCTCAAGGAGATATTTCTCATGGAGAGCATACAGATTCTGATGTTGGCGAATTAGCTTTATCCTCAAAAGAAAACTAATAATTAGTAATATAAGAATATTTTATTATGGAAATAATGGAACGGCTTAACTTTACACTTCCTGACTTTACTAGAATAAGTTGGGTCAGCGATAGCGCCAGAGAAATATGGGAACCAAGATTAAGTCAAATTACCCAAGCATGGTTAGAAATTGAATGGTTATCAGTGCTATCTGGCGTGCGTTCTTGCTGCCTGACAACCATAACACCTGAAGAATTCGTATCTAAGGCAGGAGCATGGGCAAAACAAGGACTCAACGCACTTCCGTTGCAAATTCAGGGATTTTCTAATTATTCTTATTCGAATACCAGTATTCAAGCTGAGTTTGGCAAACCTTTTGGCTTTCGTATTGTGATTGGGACACCTGAACAGGTATCAGCTTTCCAAAATGCCTTTGAGACAAGCGATGAGCAAGAAATTGGCAGACTGCTGGGGTTTCCGTCTTGCTGTAACCAATTTTTTCAAGAAACTTGGGTAGAACAAGGATTAGTAGATACAACTTGGCCAATGGCTGTTAACACAGCATTACCATCAGAAAAGGTTGAGACTATCACAGTCACTGGTGCCCCAGAAGCCAATATTCTCTGGCGTTGGATGGGTATTCGAGCAGTTCCTCATCTACCCTGTAGTTTTAATTGTCAAGCGACCATAGAATTCGGAAAGCAACTTATAGAAGTGGGTAGAGAAGCGGGATATAATGGAGAGATGGACTGGCTTCTAGAAATTTTAAATTGGTCAGTTGAATGGTCTGCACTTCACGGAATTGCTGAAATCAAAACCCCCATTTTGAAAGTATCTACTCGCACTGATGCTACACCCATCAAGTATGTAGTCAGGAGAGAGGGAGAAACTGCCCCCTTAGAAGGAGCTAAAGGGTTAAATTTCCCTTACAGTACCCCCCGAAAACCTCTGTTGACAAGTTCTTCAGGATTTCAGCGTGGTTTAGACAATCCCATCGCAACTGTAACTGAATATCCAGAGTGGTACGCTACAGATAATGGGTTTAACTCTCGCTTTACTATGGAAAACGCCTACAAACCGATTGTCGATCTTGTAACAGCTACTTTATCGGGTAATGGGGGCAATATTCTAGATCTTGGGTGTGGGAATGGAGCTTTGTTAAAGAGAATTTATGAAGCCAACCCTAAAACTATACCATTTGGGATTGAAATAGACCCTAGCCGTATTGAACATGGGAAGGAGATTCTACCTCAATTTGCAAGTAATCTTATTTGTGCCAATATGTTTGAAGAGAATGATATTTGGTCTGATCATCAGCCTTACACATTAGCTATTTTGATGCCTGGAAGACTGATTGAAGCAGACACTGAACAATCAGCACAACTCAAAACAAGAATTGAAAAGTACTGCGATCATATCTTAGTATATGCCGATGGCGACTGGTTGCTCCGATATGAAAATTTAGCAGGTTTGGCACGAGAAGCAGGAATCCAGCTTCTTTCTTCTGATCACAATGGAAAGATAGGTCTAGCTAAGTTTTTATAAATGTTATATCTATAGCACTAAAGTAATCAGGAGGCGTGTAACTTTTGGCGATCGCTTTTATGTTTTGTTAACATCATGTAAAGTAATCGGATAGGTCTGATTAAATAATATAAAAAACTGACAGATGTTGGAATAGTTACAAATTTTCTATCTGTTTCAGTAGGAGTAATGCTTAAACGAAAAAATCGCCCAATTAGATAAAAATAAACATTTCTTTGGTTGATCACTGTATTCGATAGCGCCTCTATCATGAAACTTTCCAGCACAATCATTAAGGGGGTTCTGATTTTATACCAGTGATTAGTTTGAGAAAAAAATCGTCGGCAAACTCTATCTGCATATAAATTAACAATAGCATCAGTTTGTAAGATTGTTAGCATTTCTTTGGGTAGGGGTATATCAAAAAGCTTATGGCATAATAAAAGTCCAAACAGTAGCGGTCTTTCTGACTGTTGAAGTTTAGTTTTCTTGATTACCTTTTGCCAATTTAGCAAGGGATAAGTGTTAAGTAATTGAGCAATATCACAGACTTTTAATAGCTGTTCTTTTCTCTCACGAGCATCCTTAGTAATCTGTACACAAAGAATGATTAACAAATCTTCTGGGGAAAGAGTTATGACATTTCTCTCAACAAGAAATATAGATTGTACTTGTTGCAATAATTGTTCAAAATTTAGCTTAAAAGCCCAATCAGACGGGGTGATACCCCAGTGAAGATCAACTTCAACACCATTATTTGGATTGAAAAAACTACTTTCCCACGAGAAGTCGTTTCCTAACTGGTATTTTTGAGACACAAGTAGGCTTTTAGCAGATGAAATATCTGGTTGATTAATCAAAATATCTAAATCATTAAACTGCCGTAAGGCTAAATTACCATACACGGAAACTGCTAAAACAGGACCTTTATAAGGAATAGCAGGAATACCATGTTCTTGAAAATAATTCAGAAGTTGAATCAGTTCTTTTGTTAAGTGTAAATTCTTAAGTGCATTGTGATGAAAGCAATTTCTTAGTTGAGACAAAATAGTCTTAGGAATATCTTGAGGACAAACTGTATTTAAACTCTGATATAAAAGAGGCATTATTTTATGATCAGCAGAAACTTGAACCAGATAAGACCAATCTATCTCCTTTTTGACCAAGGTTTTAATTCGCTCTTTTATACTTGACGTTAGTTTTGTTCTAGCGCAACATAATAATAGCTCAACTTCAGGAGGATTTTTAAAATTTAATTGGGGAGAAAGAGATAAAGTTTTCATCGTATTTTAAGATGTTTAGTAACTAAATATTTCGCCATCTAGATTAGCATAATGTTGCTCTTGCCAACAATTATGATGACGAACGAAATTATGGTACTCTTCTAAGTCCTATTAGCTCAATATTAGTCACTTGTTATGTACTTTAAGGAGATCAACCTTTGTCTGCTAGAGTAAGTGAACTATCAGCAGTGGTTTTGACTTCTTTTAAAACAATATGATCATCAGTATCTTGATTGCCGATGGCAGAATTATCAATAAATGACATATAAGTTCACACTGATTCCCTACAGTTAATATCTATAGTAGTGGACTGACACAGCTAATGTGGTGCATGGTTGTAGGATGAGTTTCGCCCATCAAATCATAGAATTAACGCACAATCTATTGCCTCATTTTAGCTGAAACAGTCCAGTAGGATAAGACCTATTTAAACTGGGTAAAGCATAAATCTCTCCTGTCTGTTTACACAACCAAATTTAGATGGTTAACAGCTTACAATCTTGCCAAAAATTAATCATTTTCAAAAGGTTCGATAATTCCCCCACCTAAGAGCATTTCCCCTTCATAAAAGACAGCAGCTTGTCCTGGGGTAATCCCTACTATTGGCTCATCAAAACTCAATTTTACTCGCTGATCCCCCAAAGGAATTAAAGTAACCGCCGCAGGAGTCGAACGATAACGGACTTTAACCGTCGTTTTCAAAGGCGCTTCTGGTTTAGCAATGGAAACCCAATTCATCCGTCCTACTGTACAGTAAGAACTTCCTGCACGATCACGAGTCGTCACCACGACTTGATTCCTTCCTGCATCTAGACGAACTACATACAGAGGTTCTGGTGCAGCAATCCCCAGTCCTTTACGCTGTCCAATAGTATAACGGTGAACACCTTGGTGTTGTCCCAAGATTTTGCCGTCTAAATCCACGATATCCCCTTCTTGGGGAGTAATATACTTTTCCAAAAAGCCCTGCATTGAGCCGTGGGCTTCAATAAGACATAAATCCTGACTATCGGGTTTATCTGCTGTTTTTAAGCCGAATTGGTGGGCAATTTTGCGGGTTTCATCCTTGGTTTGTTCCCCCAAGGGAAAGAGAGTAGCGCTTAAAATATCTTGACTGAGATCATAAAGAAAATAGGATTGATCTTTTTTGGGATCAACTGCACAAAGTAATTGATAGCGTTGTGACGTTTCATCGTAGCGGATACGAGCGTAGTGTCCAGTGGCAATGCGATCGCAGCCCAATTCCCGACGGGCATAATCTAACATAGGAGTAAATTTGACCGCCTTATTACATTGGGAACAAGGTAGGGGCGTAATTCCTTGTTCGTACCCAGAAACGAGATAATCAATAATATTGGTTTGAAATAAGTCACGACTATCAACAATGTGGTGAGGAATGCCCAATTGTTCACAGATAAATGCTGCATCTACCATTCCCTCAGAACAGCATTGTCCCTTCCCTTTCATTAACCAAAGGGTTAAACCTATTACCTCATAGTCTTGATGGTGTAATGTCGCTGCTGCTACTGAGCTATCGACTCCACCTGATAAACCAACTACAACTTTTTTCATAACCTGAT
>JBFRWQ010000329.1:0-3917 GCA_051439665.1 Microcystaceae cyanobacterium
TTCTTATACCGCTTACTTTAACGTTAGCACATCATGAAGCCAATATAAACAAAACCCTGTCCGCAATTCATCTCTGGGCTGTGTGCCCAAGCGTATCAGCGCACGCTTATTAGCCCCGTCCCACGCCAATTTGAGTGGGTTCTGCCTTTTGGTCAAATACGGCGTGGGGCTTCTTGCGGCGGACAGCTAAATAGGTAGCAGACTTCAACTATCCTTCCACAACCACTACCTTCCTAAATATGTTAGATACCCATGATGGAATTGGCCTAATGGGGGTTAAAAATATTCTCTCATCTTGCTTCAATCGAGTCATTCTCTCAATAAAGGTTTTGCCAACCGTTTAGGGGTTATGGTGGGCAAAGCCCACCCTACCATTAATTACTACCATTAATTACTTAACGGCTGATTCCGTCGGTAAATTGAGCCAAAAATCAACGGGATTAACCTACTTTGATGATATTATCTAACACAGTATCGAACGATTAATAATCATAGGGAACAGACAAGATCCATGAAAATTTTATTTGTTGCAGCAGAAGCATCTCCTCTAGCCAAAGTTGGCGGAATGGGGGATGTTGTCGGTGCATTGCCCAAGGTTTTACGGGAATTGGGCTATGATGTCCGTGTTTTTATGCCCTATTATGGCTTTTTATCAGATAAAATAGATATTCCTAAGAAATCAATCTGGAAGGGAACTACCATGTTCCAAGATTTTGAGGTTTATGAAACCACCCTTCCTAATGGTGATGTTCCCCTCTATTTATTTGGTCATCCCGCCTTTGATCCTCGTCGCATCTACGCAGGTGAAGATGAAAGCTGGCGATTTACCTTTTTTGCCAATGGTGCAACCGAATTCGTCTGGAATTACTGGACACCGGACATTGTTCATTGCCATGATTGGCACACAGGCATGATCCCTGTCTGGATGCAGGAATCAACCGAAATTTCCACTATTTTTACCATTCATAATCTAGCTTATCAAGGACCCTGGCGCTGGTATTTGGAACAAGTAACATGGTGTCCTTGGCACATGCAGGGACATAACACGATGGCTGCTGCTGTGCAATCGGCCAGCAGAGTAACCACCGTATCACCCACCTACGCCCAACAAATTCAAACCGCCGAGTATGGTGAAAAATTAGATGGGTTATTATCCTATATAAGTGGGAATTTAGAGGGAATTCTCAACGGTATTGATACAGAAAGTTATAATCCTGCCACTGATCGCTTTATTATTAACAACTACACCGCAGAGACTATAGAAAAGCGTGGACCGAATAAGGTTGCTTTACAGGAAGAAGTCGGCTTAGAAGTCAATAAAGGGGCATTTTTAATGGGTATGGTCACCCGTTTAGTGGAACAAAAGGGTTTAGACCTATTCTTACAGGTATTAGACCGTGTGATGTCCTATACTGACTCTCAGATCTTGGTCTTAGGAACAGGCGATCGCCATTATGAAACCCAACTTTGGCAACTAGCATCCCGTTATCGGGGACGGATGGCGGTTCAGTTACTGTTTAATGATGCCCTATCACGGCGGGTTTATTCGGGTGCAGATGCCTTTTTGATGCCCTCACGCTTTGAACCCTGCGGAATCAGCCAAATGCTGGCGATGCGCTACGGTTGCGTCCCCATTGTTCGCCGCACGGGTGGCTTAGTCGATACTGTCTCATTTAATGATCCGATTGAAGAAGAAGGAACCGGATATTGTTTTGATCGCTACGAACCCCTCGATCTCTTTACTTGTGTCGTCAGAGCATGGGAAGGTTTCCGTTATAAAGATTCTTGGAAACAATTACAAAAACGGGGAATGAAACAAGATTTTAGTTGGTATAATTCGGCAGTAGAATATATCAAAATCTATAAAGAACTTAAAGGAGAATCAGGGGAATTAAGTAAGGATGAAGAGGAAAAACTAGCACTGTTAAAGAAAGCGTCTGCTTATAGCTAAACTTGATCGGGTGGGTTAGGCTGTTTAATCATCATGCTGTAACTCACCCAGAAAAACGATAATAATCATCACAAACTTTGTTCACATGAAGCTTCGCAATCTAAACCTTACCCACTATCGAGGGGCGGAAAACTTAATACTTAACCTGCATCCTCAACTTAACGTTTTTATTGGCATGAATGGGGTTGGTAAATCGACGATTCTTGATAGTATTGCTATTATGTTATCTTGGGTTGTGAATAGAATTGAAAATCCGAAAGATAAATAATATAAGCATTCAAGTAAGTTCAATATGAATCATAAATGTTGTTGGGCTTTAGCCCTTCATGACAGAATCTTGTGGGCGCAAGCCTTACGCCCCTACAATAAGATAAATGATAGAAGCATTCAAGTAGGTTCAATATGAATCATACATTACGAAAAAACACCTTAACATTTATCCTAATCTGTCTCATAATTAGCCTATTCATCTTTGGGCAATTATCAAAGGGAATGGCGGCTGATCCCCAAAGAGTGTTACGCTCAGAGATTAGAAACTTAGAAAATCGTGTGCGTCGCTTAGAAGCAGAAGTTCGTCGTATTAATGGCAGAACAAATACATCCCCTCGCCCTAATATTAATTCTGATTCTTCTCTTTCTGATACCCGAATTGTGGATGGTGAATTAGTTGGGAGAAGCGATCCTTTAATGGAAAGATTTGCTACTTTGATTATTGAATTAAAAGAGGATGTTCGCACCCTAGATCAACGGCTTTCTCAATTAGAAAACAAAGACTAATTGTAATTTAAAATCATTGGGATCATGTTCGTTAGGACGAGTAATTAAAATCTCCTTGATAAATTCTCGGAAATAAAAGCGCCTTTCTTCTTCAGACAATCCTAACCAAAACTCCTTAACAGATAACACTTTTGTAATAGTATTTAGATTGTCAAGGGGAAGTTGAGCGCCTTGGGCTTTAAGTTCGGCAATTTTAACCTTGATCTTATATATTCTTAGTTGACTGGTTTCTGAATCTAAAATTCCTTGTGCTTCAAGATGTTTAACTGTTTCTATTAGTTGTGTTTGTTCTGCGATCGCTGTTTTAACCCTTTCTTTTGCTATCTCAATATTAGGTAAGGTTAACTGGCTTACTTTTTGAGGCAATTCTACACAAACTGTTTCAATTATTTCTATTAGAAAATCATCATAATTAATCCCTTTACATTTAGGAGTTAAAGAACAATGATTGGTGCGTAAATAAATATATTCTGTTTGTTTCTTCTTAGCAACCATACGAGTAATGGTCATTTTTGAGTCACATTTTTGACAGGTGACTAAGCCCGCAAGGGAACGAGAAGCGCTGGCAGTTCTGGTCGAAAACTGACGATTTTGCCGTAATAGGCGATCAATCTGGGCAGCTTCATCTTCTGATAATATGGGTGCATGGGTTTGAGGAATAATTTCGTTTTTTTTATAACATAAATTTCCACGATAAACAGGATTTGCTAACCAATTTCTGCCCGTTGAAACTGCAATTTTTTTACCATATTTTTGTTCAATGAATTTAACTGCACCTCGTAACGAGCCAAATAATAAAAATTGCTCAAAAAAGGCTTTAACTACGGGTGCAGTACTGCGGTCAATAATATATTTTCCCTGTCCTTTTCGATAACCATAGGGAGCTTTTCCCGGAGGAGGAGAGGTAATCAATCGATTACGAGCATGACCTTGTTTGAGAGATTTTTGTCTTTTTTGGTAGATAATTTTTTGTAAAATAGATGTCAATTGACCCTTTAATTCTTGCTTCGACAAATCAGCAAATTTAGAGGTACTATAGTCTTCTTCGACAGTGATTACCTCAATGTGTTGAGATTCCAAAAAGGTTAAATTTTGAATAATTTCGGTTACGCTATCTCCTAATTCTTCCAAATGACGAATCAAAACATAATGGGGACGATGTTGCTGAATTTCTTTTACTAGTGCGTTC
>JBFRWQ010000330.1:0-7041 GCA_051439665.1 Microcystaceae cyanobacterium
TTATCACATCAGTGCGACCATAATTACAGTTCAAGAACTGTTCAACGGGTGGATTGGAAAAATTAACGACCCCTCAGCCATCAATAATCTGCCTAAACTTTACTCAAAACTCTCAATAACCGTAAAATATCTCCAAACAGTTGAGATTTTAGACTTTACTCCTGAAGCTGACCACATTCTTAAGCAATTACTTAAAGAAAATCCTCCTTTGCGAAAAAAACGTTTACAAAAAGATATGCGAATAGCAGCGATCGCCTTATCATTGGATGCTATAGTAGTTACTCGTAATCAAAAATACTTTAGTTTAGTCCCTGGACTATCAACAGTAGATTGGACGCACTCAATGTAATAGAAATATTATGCTCTAACTAACCGATCTAACTTTTGCTAGAATGCCACTGAGATAATATTGGTAAGAGGAGTAGTGATGACATCTAATCATTCATTTCGTTGGCAAGCTCATTGGGATAAAATTATATTTACCCTTGCTAGTCTTTACTTTTTGAGCGTTTTAGGATGGCTAGTTAGACAAAATAAAGTAAAAATTCCCTTTATTACCTCCCAAGTCATAGAAACTCAGACAAACCCCCTGTCAGACGATGATAAAGCTTTTATTGCCTATTTAAAAGCTCGCTTGGCCACCATTGACACAACACAATCAAAACCAGTCCCCCTATCCTCCTCACCAACACTTCAAGGAAACCTACCTACTGTTGCGGTTTCTCCCCCTCCTCCTCCTAAACCTAACCCTCCCCAACCTCAACCCACTTCTCCTTCTGTCATAGAAAGAATTTATATCCCTGTTTATCCAGAAAATCCTCAAGAAACCGTCTATTCTCCTCCTGTTGTTGCCCCTGCTCCACCTATTCCTGCTCCCCCTCCTGCAACCATTGAATCGGTTCCTGTTTTAACCCCTGGCGCTAATCTACTTCCCTCAGAAACAGCTTTAGCCCCTCCCTCAGAGAATAAATTAGTGGGAACCTTGCCATCAGGCGATCGCTCCTATGCTATCTTTAAATTGGAGGGTAAAGCCCATCATGTTCGTATCGGTCAATTTGTCGGTCCAAGTGGCTGGATTTTAGTCGATGTTGAAGATCAATTTATTACCTTACAAAAGAACGGAAAACAGCGTAGAATGAGTGTGGGAAGTCAACTGTTTCAATGATTAATCATAGCTAGTCTTTTAGGGATTGTGAAAACAGTGGAACAAGCTTCTAGCTTGTTAGATTAGCTAGTTAAACAGATAACTATTAATTAGGGACTTAAATTATGGGTTTATTTGAAGACATTAACAACTTTCTAGAAACCAGATTGGATGAATTCTTACGCAGTAATCCCCAATTAGCCATTCAAGCGCTGCAAGAGCAGTTACAAGAACAAGAACAAGATACGTTAAAGGTAACGAAAGCATTGGAAGTAGAAAAAGATCGTTTAGAGAAGGAGATTTTAGAGTTAGGACAAGAGATTAAGACCTGGCACTTTCGCATTGAAAAAGCCAAAAAAGCAGGGCGAAATGATTTAGCGACGGCTGCACAAGAAAGGGAAGCTACCCTTTTACGTCAAGGAAATCAATTATGGGGACAAATGGAAGGCGTTAAAAAGCGCTTAAGCCAAGGACAAGAATTATTAGTACAGATTCGACAACGACAAAAAGAAATGCAAGCTAAGGCTGCTGAATTGAAAACTCAGAAAACTAATTCTACTTCATCTTCTAGTTGGGATACAATCGGTTGGAATCAAGGTGCGTCTTATCGTTCTCCTTCTCCTCAATTAGATCCCCTTGAAAGTGAATTTAAAAAAATAGAATTAAATGACGAATTAGAAAGACTAAAGCGTGATTTATAAAGGATAAATTTGTGTTAATAGTTAATATTTAAGTTTTTGAATCAACTAAAAAAGCTTGATTCTGGCTTGTAGTAATCCCTAAAGCCCTCACTACAAACTTACATTGATCTGGATTTTATAGGATAATGTTGTTAGTAAGTCTTTTAGAGGGATGAAAATTTAATGAGTCAAACACTTTTTTACGACTGGAAAGGTTATTCTTGTGCTTATCATCTAGAAAATGAGCAAAAGCTTAATGATGACTCTGCTTTACTACTTATTCATCCCATCGGAGTCGGCTTATCTGGTCAATTTTGGCAACCTTTTTGTCAGGTTTGGCAAGAACAAGGTCAACCCTACCCTATTTATAACCCAGACCTCTTAGGGTGTGGTCAAAGCGCTATGCCTTCTCTTGCTTATTATCCTGAAGATTGGGCAAGACAATTAAGCTATTTTATCGAAAAAGTTATCAAAAAGCCCGTTATTTTAGTGGTTCAAGGGGCATTGTTCCCTGTTGCTATTAAATTAGTTCCCCTTGCTTCTTCTTTGATTAAAGGAGTGGTTCTATCCGGTCCCCCATCATGGCCATTAATTACGAAGGAAACAGGCAAAACTCAACAAAAATTGCTGTGGAATCTCTTTTTTAACTCTCCTGTCGGTATCGGTAACTTATTTTACCGTTATGCTCGTCGTCGTCAATTTTTATCCTCTTTTTCAACTCGTCAACTCTTTGCATCTGAAAAAGATGTGGATAGTCAATGGTTGGATACCTTACAACAGGGGGCTGAAGATTTGCAAAGTCGCTATGCTGTCTTTTCCTTTTTAGCAGGATTTTGGCGAGAAAATTATGAAAGTCAAATTAAACAGATGAATGTGCCGATAATGGTTGTTTTTGGTAAACAAGCCTCTAGTATCGGTAAAGAAGGTAAAAAGGATACAGGCAGCGATCGCTTAACTGATTACCTCAAGTATTTACCCCAAGGACAGGGTAAAATGATTAGTGGTCGTAACGTGCTTCCCTATGAGTCAACTAATGAGTTTGTTGAAGTCGTCAGTCAATTTGGCATAAAATTATAAATTATGAATTATGAATTCTAAAAACTCACTGTAAAAATACTTCCTTGATTGGGTTTAGAGGTAACAGAAATATAACCTCCCATTCCTTCTACTAAAGTTCTGACAATAGACAATCCTAACCCAGTTCCCCCAGTATTACGGCATCTCGCCTCATCTACTCGGTAAAAGCGCTCAAAAATGCGCCCTTGATCAGCGAGAGGAATACCAGGTCCTTGATCGCACACTTCAATCATCACAGCTTTCTGTGCTTTTTTCAAGTTAACGGTAATTAAGCTATCGTTAGGGGAATATTTAATGGCATTATCAATTAAATTTAATAAGACCTGTTTTAAGCGGTTCATATCGGCTTTAATTTCTATGGGGGTTTCAGGTGCATTAAATTCAATGATGCGATCGCTATATTGTTGCGTCATATTAATTACTTCACCAATAAATCGATTTAAAATAATTTGATCTCGATGAAAGGCCATCTGGCCACTATCAGCACGGGCTAAATCTAATAAATCTTGTAATAATTGTGTTGTTCTTTCTGCTTCTGATGCAGCCGTAGTTAGCGCTTCCCGTTGAGGTTGGGTTAAATTGTTCCCTCGTCTCAGGGTACTTTGCAAATATCCCACCACAATGGTTAAAGGAGTGCGTAATTCATGGGATACATTGCTTAATAATTGTTGCTGATGTTCCCATGCTTGGGTAAGACGATCTAACATTTGATCAAACGTCAGTGCTAGTTTTTTAACCTCTAGGGGGGCATTATCGAGGTGTAGGCGGGCTTCAGGGAGTTTATCAATGGATAGATTAGCAGACAAGTCACTAATACGTTCTAGGGGCTGTAAACTGCGTCTGACGTACCATGCGATTAAGATGGTCATCAGGCAAATTGCGATCGCAGTAGCTAAACTTAAACTCTTCATTAAACTGAGAAACATAATCTGATCCCCAGTAATATCCTGAGCGATATAGAATTCTCCTAAATTTTGCCCTTTTACCGTTAAATTAGTCATACACATCAGCCAATGACGACCATTTAAGGTCTGTAATTCAGGTGAAGCAGGAACTTGTATAAGATTGACTAATTCTGTGCCTTGGGTTTTCATCTGTAAAGGTTCAGAAGCAGCTATGATCTTACCTTGAGGGGATTTAATCCATAATAAAGTTTGAGGATTCGTTAAATTATTGATTGCTCTTTGCGCTCCCGATTCGAGAGATACCATATCGCTGTATATCTCCACATCATGGGGGAATCGTTCAGCGATATATACGACACTTTGCTTATGGGTAGCGATCAAAATTTGCTGCATTCGCCAACTAATCCAAAAAACTACCCCACCTAGTCCTAACATAGAGACAATGGCCACCCCAAGAGTAAGTCGCCATCGTAGGGAAGTAGAATCTTGTT
The DNA here is from genome assembly GCA_051439665.1 of Microcystaceae cyanobacterium. GTDB lineage: Bacteria > Cyanobacteriota > Cyanobacteriia > Cyanobacteriales > Microcystaceae > JBGTGT01. The sequence continues at coordinate 4,298 of JBFRWQ010000330.1, forward strand.
TGAACCAATGTGAAAGGAGTTTCATTACTTTTTTGTAGAAGTCATTTAGGGTTTTTTCTAGTGTATTGATCCTCATTAAATATTTTCTGATACCTTCCTGAGAATTAGCTGAAGTTATTAAAATAGTAGAACGAGCTTCTAGCTTGTCACAGGCAAGATGCCTATGTTACTGCTCACCAATGATCTAGAATAGATATATGAGCATCCAGACGTGGCTAAGTCAGCTTGATTAATCATGACTAATTACCGTAAAGAATCTTTTCGTACAGCTTATCAAAACTTTCAGATAGCATCCTTAGTGACTCCTGAAAACCTTAAAGCTTTTCGGGTAGAATATGGTGAAGAGTATATCGAAGAACTCATTCAATTAGTAGAAAACTGCTCTCCTAATAATAACAAAATTATTTTTACAGGTCATCGTGGTTCAGGAAAATCAACTTTGTTAGGTCAATTTGCCTTAGACATGAAAGATGATTTTTTTGTTGTTTTCTTCTCGATTGCTAACTTAATCGAATTATCTGATGTCAATCATATTAATATTTTATTTGCAACGGCGGTTAAATTAATGGAAACCGCAGAACAACAAAACGTTAAAATCAGCAAGACAGCAAAGGAAGCTTTTTATCGCTGGTTTAGTGAACATACGAGAATTGAAAGTAGTGAAATTGCTGTTAAAGGTGACGTTAATACAGGGGGGACAGCAGGAGATATTCCTTGGTTTATCAAGTTTTTTGCTAAAATAACAGCAACGCTTCAAGCTAATAAATTTATCCGTGATCAGATTAAAACAGAGTTTGCACAAAAGATTTCTGATTTAGTAAATAGGGTGGATGATATTGCCTCTAATATTAAAGCAGCCACGGGAAAAGAGATTTTGGTTATTATTGATGATCTTGATAAACTTGATTTAGAAGTAGTAGATAAAGTTTATCGGACTAATATTAGTGCGCTGTTTCAGCCCCAATTTCGCATGATTTATACAATTCCAATGGCAGCGACTAGAGAGGTTAACTTATTAGGCGTAATTCGTAATGCAACTAATAATCGTATTCTATCAGTTTGGGCAACAAAATTCTTTTCTCGTGAAGAGACAAATAATCCTGATGCAACGCCTAATCCAGAAGCCATTCAACTCTTTAAAGAAATATTATTTAGACGTATTCAACCTCAATTAGTTGATGAAGATATTATTGAGTCAATGATTTTAAAAAGTGGGGGAACATTGGCAGAGTTAATGCGTTTAGGAAGTCGTTGCTGTGAACGATGTTTAATCTTAATTAGACGAACACCCGAAGATCAGGAACTGACAATTACTTCAGATATTTTAGAACGGGCTATCACTGATTTACGAATTGATTTTGAACAACCGTTAACCAGTAACGATTATCAATTATTAAAAGAAATAGATGATAATCATTTACCAACAGATGATGATAATCAACGATTTCTAGATCTACTGCATAATCTTTATATCCTAGAATATAAGAATGCTAAACTTTGGTTTAATCTTCATCCTATTGTCAAAGAGATTCTACAACGGAGAGAAAACTATCAGTAATAAAGTTCGTAGTGAGGGCTTCAGCCCCTGACTATCAAGCATAGCTTACCGAAAACTTCCTTAATCAATCTTAATCATTTTTTGTTATGTTAGAAACTAAAAACATTGAAACTTACCGAACAAATGAAGACAGTTATGATGGTTTAATTACCCTTATTGAAGCAAGTCAAGGTAAATCATCATGGTTAATTGCATCTTGTGAACAAGGATCTTTACAAACACAAATTATTCAGCAATACGAAACAGAATTATCTCCCTCTATTCCCTGTTATCGTATCACAGTAGATCGCCAAGAACCCAGTTTAAGGGGAAAGTTAGAACAATTAGTTAAGGATAACCCAACCTTACAACAACCTAAAGCATTGGCAGTTATTTCTGTGACTAATATTCGGGAGATACTAACGATTAAATTAGATCAAAAAGAAGATAAATCACCCATTGAAAAGTTCTTTGGTTATTTGCAGTGGACAAGAGAAGGATTAAGACGTTTTCCTTATCCTATTGTCTTGTGGGTGACACCCCAAATTTTACGTCGTCTCAGTCGAGAAGCGCCTGATTTTTGGAGTTGGCGTGGGGGCGTTTTTCGTTTTAATGCTATGGCAATGGATGAAGTTAAAGGGTTAAGAAATGAGATCATTAATCTGGCTGATATGAGTAAAAATACATCTTCTTTTTTGTTACCATTGTCGGAATTAGAGGAACAAATTAAACAGATTAAACAACAAGATGAGCAATCTTCTACTTTGGCAATTCTTTATGATAGAGTAGGACAGGTTTATGCAAGTCGGATTGTTTTAGGAGAATCTGAGAGTTTAACTGATGATGTTGAGAAGGGACTTGAATTTTATCAGAAGAGTATTGAGTTATCAATAAAGTTAGATTTAAAAGTCAGTTTATGTCAAACTTTAATTCGCTTAGGTCATCTTTATTATATTTTGGAACAATATAAAAAATGCAAATTGGTTTATAAGGAAGGATTAGAGATTGCTAGAAAGATCAATAACCAACAAGAGGAACTAATAGCATTAAATCAGCTAGGAAATATTTGTAAATTACTAGGAGAATACCAAACAGCTATTGATTACTATCAAACATATTTAACTATTGCACAAGAGAACGAATATAAACGAGAAGAAGGCGATGCTTTCAATAATTTAGGGAATGTGTATAATTCATTAGGAGACTA
>JBFRWQ010000331.1:0-3106 GCA_051439665.1 Microcystaceae cyanobacterium
GAGATGGTTCGATTCGCACTCGTCCGATGTCAAGGGTTGTTAAGCCGTTACAAGAGATGGGCGCACAAATTTGGGGAAGAAAGGATAATTCTCTTGCTCCTTTGGCGTTTCAAGGACAAAAGCTCCACCCTATTCATTATCATTCTCCCATTGCTTCAGCACAAGTAAAATCTTGTATCCTCTTTGCAGGATTAATGACAGAAGGGGAAACCACAGTCACTGAACCTGTTTTATCACGAGATCACAGTGAACGAATGTTACAAGCATTTGGGGCAAAATTAGCTATTGATTCAGAAACTCATAGTGTTACGGTCACAGGCTATCCTACTTTAACAGGACAAACGATCATTGTGCCAGGGGATATCAGTTCAGCCGCTTTCTGGCTAGTCGCAGGTTCTATTATTCCTAATTCAGAGTTATTAATTGAAAATGTGGGTATGAACCCAACTCGGACGGGAATTTTAGAAGTATTAGGTGAAATGGGCGCTGACATTACTGTAGAAAATCAAAGAATTGCAACGGGTGAACCTGTCGCTGACTTACGGGTAAAATCCAGTCAATTAAAAGGGTGTACTATTGCTGGCGAAGTGATTCCTCGCTTAATTGATGAGATTCCTATCCTAGCAGTGGCTGCCGTTTTTGCCAAAGGAACAACCCTGATTAAAGATGCAGCAGAGTTACGGGTGAAAGAAAGCGATCGTTTAGGGGTAATGGCCAGCCAATTAAATAAAATGGGGGCAAGAATTACAGAATTTCCTGATGGTTTGGAAATTATTGGAGAAACACCTTTAAAAGGGACAGAATTAGATAGTTTTACCGATCATCGGATAGCTATGAGTTTAGCGATCGCCGCCTTAGCTGCACAGGGAACCAGTACCCTCCATCGTGCAGAAGCGGCCTCAGTTTCCTATCCTCAGTTTTTTGAGACATTGAAACAAATCTATCAATAGGATAAGATAGTTTAACTATGTCTGTCAGATTGACCGCAAATTTACTAAGACAGCGATCGCTACATAAAAGATGGCATCGTCATCAAGCCCGATGTCACATTTTGCGGTCTCAATTAGGTTTTGCTACCGCAGAATCCGATCGACCACAGGTATGTATAGGATGTATCTACTATCATGGTAAGAGGTATGGTCAAACCAGAGAAACCCGTCAGCGCTTAATTTGTGGTTTTCATCCTAGTGGATGGGAAGGAGACGGAGACTGTCCTGATGCAGTGATCAGTGAATCATAAAAATTGTAGAGTAAGGATTTGGTATTAGGTGTTGTTGGGCTTTAGCCCTTAATCTATGGGTTTAGTATAGTTGTGTAACTATTTAGTAAAGGTGTCTCTATTTATTGCCCCTGATGCTACCCCTAAAATGATACTTTCTTGTTGATCAACGGTTGCCTCAATTTCCCATCCATTTAAAATTAAAAAGGTTTCCATTGCAGCGTGACCGACTCTTTTATTACCATCAATAAAGGGATGATTCATAATTAAACAAAATCCTAATGCACTGGCTTTTTCGATCATGCTAGGATACAAATCTTCGCCACCAAAAGTCATTTTAGGTTGAGAGATCGCTGATTTTAAACCGCCTTGATCTCTTATTCCCTCTAATCCTCCTGATTGTTGAAGAAGTAAGGAATGGAGTTGTAAAATTTCCGATTGGGTTAAATAGCGAGTCATGCTAAACGGTTATAAAGTTCTGCGTTTTTGGTGAGGACATAGTTAGTAACTTGGTTAAATTTGTCAGGGGTTTGGATTAACCATTCGTTAATTTTTGTCTGTAATAGTTCTTCGGGCGTTATGCCTTTTTGTTGGGCAATTTGTTGCAGTTGATGCAGTGTGTCATTATTTAAGTTGATGGTTAATGAAGTCATAGTGATTGTTTTTTGTCTTACGATTATGAAAGTTGACTTCATTTTAACAGAAATTAGTGCTACTATGAAAAGACGAGAAGTAGAAAAATTTTTATAAAAAATTAACAATTAAAACCAGCTTGAGCAATAATGATGATCAAATAAAAATTAAAGTTGAAAAAGCCATCCCTGACGCTCGTTTCAGAGATTGCCACTGTCAGACACCTTAATGCGTAGAGCTATACTCTCTCACGTGAATTTCTTAAGATAAATTTTAGGTCTAATGAAGAGTAAGCAGGATTACCATAGAGTTAAAAAGATTATTTAAACCAATTCTCCCAAATAACATGAATGATTTTGACTGGAAGCAACTACAAAATGGCTCAGATATTCGAGGCGTAGCATTAGAAGGAATTCCCGATGAGGCAGTCAATTTGACTCCCCAAAGAGTAAAGATATTAGGACAAGCTTTTGTGACATGGTTAGGACAAAAACTTGATAAATCCCCCCAATCTCTACAAATTTCTGTGGGAAGGGATAGCCGTCTATCAGGAGAAACTTTAAGTGAAGCGCTAATTACAGGAATGACAGAGTTAGGCGCACAGGTGTTTAATTTTGGACTGGCTTCTACTCCAGCCATGTTTATGAGTACTGTTACCCCCAATTTTGAGTATGATGGGGCAATTATGTTAACCGCCAGTCATTTACCTTTTAATCGTAATGGCTTAAAGTTTTTTACCTCTCAAGGTGGCTTAGATAAACCTGATATTGCAGCAATTTTAACCTTAGCTAATAATAATAAATTTATAACAGCTACTGAAACAGGAACGATTCAATCACAAGATTTTATGTCAGTTTATAGCGAGCGCTTAGTAAAAATTATTCGTCAAGGAGTTAATCATCCTCAACAGTTTGAAACGCCACTTAAAGGCTTAAAAATTGTGGTAGATACTGGCAATGGAGCAGGGGGATTTTATGTGGATAAAGTGCTAAAACCGTTAGGAGCGGATACAACAGGAAGTCAATTTCTTGACCCAGATGGTACATTTCCCAATCATATTCCTAACCCAGAAAATAAAGAAGCAATGGAGTCAATTTGTCAAGCAGTTAAAGAGAATAAAGCTGATTTCGGTATTATTTTTGATACAGATGTTGACCGAGGGGCAGCCGTTGATCAAAATGGTAAAGAATTGAACCGTAACCGCTTAATTGCTTTGATGTCGGCGATTGTTTTAAAAGAACATCCCCAGTCCAC
>JBFRWQ010000332.1:0-5927 GCA_051439665.1 Microcystaceae cyanobacterium
GGATGTTGAATCCAATGCACCTCTGGTTTTAGTCTCATTAACATTCGGTTGTATTTTAATTATTGATAGTATCACTACTTCACTTAGTTTATCTGAATTTTTACTTAATTTTATAATTAACTATATAAATGCAACCGACAAAATACAGTTGGAAATACAAATTTTGCAAGTTTTTTATACTTAATTAATTTCAAGCTTCAGCAAAGAAAAATTAGAGCAAAATTTTTCAAATTTTCTAAATATACTTATAGAAAAAAGATGATTAATTAATGAAAAAGAGATTTATGATTACATATATATTGAAATAATACTGGTATTAAGTATTAATTTTTTATTGGCTTTTTATGACTGATAATCTCAAAAAAAATCATTAAAAATTATTAATTACCTTGACACTTAAATATTTTGTGAGTTAAATTATCCGATAATTATTTTGCCCACATCTTGATCAACAAAGGACGAAAAGAAATGAGTTTTTCGTCTGATAGATGTTATATAAAAGCAATCATTTAAATTGCGAAAGGAAAAACTTTTCAATATTAATTACCAACACAAATCAGAGGTGTAATTTATGGGTTTGTCATGGAAAAAAACAGCTAATAGCAAACACAAACTTAAACAAAATGCTAAGGAGCAACGGAAAAAGCGTCGAAGCAAAACGTTTATTTTAGAAGAAATAATTAGTCCGAGTGGGCTATCTTGTACGTTTCTACCAATATATGATTCCCTGGTTTGGGATAGTGTATTTGGATTATTTACAGAACAAGAATTAGTAGCTGCAATTTTAGGCAATAATTCTGTTGTAGATATTAATAATATAGATGTAGAAAGTTTATTTGAAAATTACTTTGCCAAGATTGACGAATATTTCGCAGAAAACCCTACTGAAGCTGATGCTTTTGATGTGGATAATTTAGCTACTTGGCCTACTTTAGAAGCGTTGATAAATCCAGGGCAGCCAACTGTGGAAATACCTGATTTCGGTGGAGTTGTGGGGACTTTACCACCTCCGGTAACAATACCGATAGACCCACCGAGAAATAACTATAATCAAGATTATGACTTCCCTGTAGAAAATCAACCTTTGGTGGGAGTTATTGATACTGGGTTCAGTGGTAATAATCCCGATATTGATTATAGTCGGATAACTTTGGGTAGCGATCGCCTCGACAATGACAATAACCCACTGCTGAACTCTGGGGAAGGAAACGAACATGGTACTCATGTTTTGGGAATTATTGGGGCGACTCGCGATAATGGTATTGGTATTGATGGGATTAACGATAAAGCTCCTTTGTGGTTAGGCCGAGCTATTGGGTCTGGAGAATGGGCCGAGTCATTGCGAGAATTTGTGGATGATTTTAGAGAGTCTGACAAAAAGAATGGTATTGCTAATTTAAGTTTTGACTTGACTCAAACCGACTCAGATGGTAATGTAACGACCCGTTATGAGTTGACACCTGAAGAGCGAGTGGCCCTAGAATATGCCAGACAGAATGGTGTATTAATTGTTACTGCTGCAGGTAATGATGGTGGCACGATGTCGGCTTTAGGTCAAGCTTCTCAAGAATTCGACAACCTAATTACAGTGGGGTCAATTGACAACCGTGGCGAGCGGGCTGGTTATTCCAACTTTGGTTATGGCTTGGATCTTGTTGCTCCTGGAGGAACGGCTTACGCTCCAGTTACTTCAATTGTTGGTGAAGGGACTGACCTGAAAACTTTCTTAGAAGAAAACAGCAATGAGTCCGGAGAAGAAGATGAAATGTCTGTGGCTCTTCAAACCGTCTTTGAGGAAGAGTTTGGTGAGTTTTACGATCCAGATGATTCTGAGGATGATTCAGAATTACCGGATGACTGGACGGAGGATGAGCGCCAAGCTTATGAAGAAGCGATTAAGGCTATTGATGATGCCCTAGCTGGTTACGAAGAAGAAAGCCTGCAAAAAGTTGGGATGGAATTCATCAGCGACTATCTCGGTATTGGTATAGAGGCATCGGAGGAATTCTTAAATGTTTTTGATGAAGATGCCATTGATAGTCTGATCGAGGCTGAGGAAATTCTCGGTGATGTACTTGAAAATGGTGAACCTGCTCTGAAAGCCGGTTTGGAGTTTTCCTCTCTTTCTGACTTAGATATTGAGGAAGATGAGGTCGATGAAGAGCTATTAGCAGAGTTGATGGGCTTGGATTTCTCCATTGATTCCGATCTGGATATGGGAACTGGAGAAATGGCAGGTACATCTGTCGCTGCGGCGAAGGTGACAGGAGCCGTCTCAAAGGTATGGGCAGCCAATCCTAATTTGAGTTACAAACAAATTAAGGAAATTCTCAAGGCGACAGCAGTTGATTTGGGTCCAAAAGGCTGGGATAAGGAAACGGGACAAGGCTTGGTTGATATTGCAGCAGCAGTTACCTTGGCCAAGGAAACGCAGCCCGAAGCATATACACCTCAACCTATTCTTTCTCCCTTAACTTGGAGTGGTGAAGGAACGGTTATCCCAGGGGAACGACCTGTTAGTGCTGTTCAATACAAGGGCAAGTATTTTCAATGGACGAGCTACACGGTGGGTTCAGGTGATAACTTGTCATTGATTGCGTCTCGTCTACCCGGCTTGAACGGCTCAGACTGGCCCTTTATTTACAATAAAAATCGTCCTGTGATTGGTGCTAATCCTAACCTTATCTATCCAGGACAAGTCCTTCAAATTCCCATTGAAGACCCGGGATATTTGTGGCGACGAGAGGAGGAACATAAGCGACAAGAAGCCATTCGTAAGGCACAGGAAGAAGCACGTCGGGCTGAGGCCGAAGCACGGCGACTGGAAGAAGAAGCCCGACGGGCTGAGGAAGAGTTACGTCGGTTGGAAGAAGAAGCCCGTCGGCAAGCCGAAGAAGAGGCTCGTCGTCGAGCAGCACAGTTAGCTGCACGTCGGACAGGACAGTTGGCTGCTGCGATCGCAGAATGGTCTCCAAAAGTAGGTGCATTAGCAAATCCGTTAGGTAGCTTTATCAGTAATGGTGTTGCTGTTTACAAGTTTACTCAAGGTACGCTCAAGATTCAGCCGGATGGTCGTTCCGGTTTCTATGAGGTAGCCAAAAATGCAAAGATTATTGCTGATATTGGTAAAGACGTTGGTAAGGTCTATAAGTTAAGTAAGAAAATTAGAATGCTCAATGATTCAAGAGGAACTCAAAAATTGATCCTTGACTCATCTAAAAAATTTGATCGATTTTTCACTCCTTACTTGAAAAAACAGCTATTTGGTCAAAATCTGGTCATCAAAAACCCCTTAAGCAAATTCAATACAGTTGATTTTGCATCTAAGCACCCAAAGTCATACAAACTTCTCGTCCATGCAAAATCTCTTTACCAAAAGAATACCGTTAGAGGTTTACTCAAATCTCGTAAAGCACTTTTAGGAACAAAAGCGGGAAAATATTCATCTAGCTTTGCTAAAGGTATAACCAAATTAGCTCGAAATCCAATCTTATCAAAAGCGGGAAAAGTTGTAGGGAAAGCTGCACCGCTCCTCACAGTAGGCTCAATGGCTTTAGGCCATGTATTAGCCAAAACTGATGAAGAAAAGAGAAGAGCAGAAGTACAAACGGGGGCAACCCTTCTGGCAGGTGCTATCGGTACAGCAGTTGGGACACCAGCAGTTGGGCTGCTAGCGATGTCTACCACAGGCATTCTATTTGATGCAGGGTACTTCGCTGCGGATAAATTAGGCTTTGGTGATGATGTTGATAAATTCTTTGCCGACAGCTATTCTGCTGTTGGCAATGGTATTAATTCAGTCAAATCATCAATTAGCGATGCACTAAAAGCAGCACGAGATAAAGCCACCGCTGCACGAGACAAAGCTCAAAAAGCTGTCGAAAATGCCAAAGCTACTGTCAAAGCTGCTAAAGCAAAAGTTGCCCAAGCAAAAGTTGCTTATAACACTTTCAAACAACAGACTCGGCAGGCTGTTAGCAAGCTGGTGCAAAAATCAACACAAAAGTTTAAAGCATCATTGCAACAAGCCAAACAAGCAGTAGCCCGAAGAATCGCTCAATCTGCTCCACGAGTTGTTAAGAAAGTAGCTCAATATGCTCGAAAAGCTGTTAATAGAGTTCGTAACGTTGTCAATGGAGCGAAGCGCGTTGTTAGTAACGTCATCAACAAAGGCAAGCAAATCGTCTGAAATGTAATCAATAAAGGCAAGCAAGCTGTTCAAGCTGTCAAAAACTTTGAATCCAATGTTGTCAACAAGACAAAAAAAGCTGCGACTCATGTTTATAACCGAGCAGCACGAGGTGTCAAAAATGCCAAGAAAGCACTTTTTGGTGCAGCGAAACGCTTGAAATTCTGGTAACATTCCCACGAGCCGATTAAAATTACTTGTATTAGAATCGGCTTGTGTATTTAACGCTCATCATGCCAAATTTAAACGAGGAAACATGGGACAATTTCTAGATCGAGTCATTGATTTTTTTCAGAAAGAAAACTGGCAGTTCTCCCAAATTGAGGATGAGTCTGCTTTACAAACAACATTTACCAGCGATCAAGGGAGTTGGATGTGCTTTGCTCAAGCTGTTGAAGATGAAGTAACCAACAGATTTTTCTTTTACTCAGTTTTTCCTATAAAAGCTCAAGATAATCATCAAGAGATTGCAGAATTTATCACGAGGGTAAACTATGGACTTTCTATTGGAAACTTTGAGTTTGACTTTTCCGACGGTGAAATCCGATTCAAAACTAGCATAGATATTACGGAGGATGGTTTTGGGTTAGCCACAATTGAGCGTCTTATCTATACCAATGTATTGATGATGGACAGATATTTCCCAGGATTAATGGGTGTAGTTACAGGTAAAATTTTACCCGAAACAGCAATCCAAAATATTGAGAATATCGTCGAATAACCTATGGAAAACACAACATCAGAGCTGTAGCGTGCGTTAGGCGACTATCTATCTACACAAATAATCAATTAACCCCAAGATATCGCCGTAACGCACCTAATTTCCCAAAAATAAACTTACCAATGGTTTGTTGGGCGCGAAAAATACTAACTTAACTACGCCATGATTAAATTCTCCCGAATGGCGCATCCTTCGTTTTCATCAATTAACCAAATGTAGGGGCGATTCGCTTTTCGCCCCTACATAATATTTATTCATTAAAAAACCCAAACCGAGGTATCTGAATTTTACCCAAATATCAAACAAATTGAATCCTTCCACGGAGTAGCATCTTGGTAATTAGTCAAGCGATCGCTCTGATTTTTTGTTTTCAATTTCGGCCCTTGAAGCGATCGCCTCCCAACCATTCCCTAATGTAGGGGCGATTCGCATAGATTCCCCTACATATTTATTCATTATTTTTTTGATCATAGGGCGATCGCTCCTATTAATTATCGTGCAAATAAACTAGAATCAACCTTAAAAACATCGCCCAAAACTTCAGCCAATTCGTTGCCAATCTCAGCCCTACCATTAACTAACTCAAACACCATATCCTCTGAACCAACAACCCCCACCAAATCTTCAGGTTTTACATTTTGTTGTTCCATTAAAAATAGTAACATTTAGGAATAGAATTAGATTAACAATAAAAAATTATAACACAACTGATTTTAATTTAGTTAGGAATTACGCAAAGAAACCCGGTTTCTAGGATAAATCGTTGTTTTGAGCAATAGATGTCTACGAGAAACCGGGTTTCTGGGTTCACCTGCGTAAGTCCTGTTAGTTAGGAAATCGCCCCTACATCATATTTATCCGTAACGCTGCGCGATCGCCACTGCTACCATCGAAACCCATTACCCAAAAATATGCTAGGATAGCCACAAACCTATATATGATAGGAGAAATATGTCCAACGTAACAGTCAAAGACCTAGAAATACTGCAAACCCTAACTAAAGAAGCGGGTTTTGAC
>JBFRWQ010000333.1:0-3796 GCA_051439665.1 Microcystaceae cyanobacterium
GTGGTTTTGGCTTTAATGCTAACCAGATAGCAGAGGTGAGAATCGTACCTCAAAATGGTAAATTATGGGCTGAATATGTTTACAAAACTGAACCCCTTAAATCAACTAACCTCAATTATTCTGAAGCATTGGGCATTGACCACGGATTAAATAACTGGTTAACCTGTGTCTCAACTCAAGGTAAGTCTTTTATAATCAATGGGAGAAAGGTTAAATCAATTAATCAAAGATCTAACCGCTTTGTGGCTAAAAAAAAACAAGGTCAGGATCAGACTTACTGGGATCAAGAATTAGACCAAGCTACTCATCAACGTAACTGTCAGATGAGAGATGCAGTTAACAAGGCAGCTAGATTCATCATTAACTATTGTCTTAATCACGGAATAGGTAACATTGTCTTTGGTTGGAATGACCGTCAAAAAGACTCAATTAAGATGGGGAAACGGAACAATCAAAACTTTGTACAGATTCCCACAGCAAGACTAAAAAACAGGATTCAACAGTTAGCTGAAACTTACGGTATCAAGTTCATTGAAACAGAGGACGCGTACACATCTAAAGCCTCTTTTCTGGATCACGATTTAGTACCTAGACATGGTGAAAAACCCAGTCAGTACGAGTTTTCGGGTCAGAGAATTAAGAGAGGTTTGTATCAAGATTCCCAAGGACAGTTAATTAATGCTGATGCTAATGGCGCAGCAAATATCCTCAGAAAAGTAGCGACACAGGTAGGAATTAATCTATCCAAGGTCGGTAAGGGATTATTGACAGTCCCTAAACGATATTTTTTGACCAATCTGTCTAAATCATATCGTAAACGAGCGCAGACGTGGATTGATCCCGTCGGAGCTTAACGTTTAGAATCCACGTGTTTTTAAACCGTGGAGATGTCAAACTATCAAATCAGATCTATAAGTTTTGCTGATCACCATAAAGTCAGGAGAGCCAAGTCCTTGACAAAAAAAGCAAGGTGGTGTAGGTTAAGCGTGTTTACTTTGCTTTAATTGCTTAATCAAAAAATCTAAACTTTTCTGTAATGTTTAAAAAGTTCGCTTTATCTATAGCAGGTTCAATTGCTATCCTTAGTGTCCCTAACGTAGTACAAGCACTGACCCTTGTACCCGATGATCTCAAAATTGGCGACGAATATCGTTTGGTATTTGTTACTGACGAAATGAGAGATGCTCTCTCAACTAACATCACTGATTACAATCAGTTTGTTACAGATGATGTAAGAAGAAGTGTGTTAGCAACTGAATTGCGGCGTGCGAGGTTGACTCCCGATTGGTTTGCGATCGCTTCCACAGCGGACATATCCGCAAGGGAGAATACAAGCACGACAGGAACGGGAGGAGTACCTATCTACCTAATTACTGGCGAACGAATCGCTGATAACTATGGTGATTTGTGGGACGGTAGCATTCAAACTGAGATCGACACAACTCCAGATAACTCTGTTGTGAACGACAGTGTGTGGACTGGTACTAATACCAATGGATCTGGTCGTGATGTTCTCGGCTCAAGTCAGGTCACCTTTGGCTCGGCTGATTTTGCCAATAGTTCGTGGGTCTTTAGAGGAACTTTCCTCGATGAGGGAGCAAGTATCAGATTTTATGGAATTTCAAGTGTTCTTGTCAAGACTCCTGAACCGAGTAGCCTTCTTGGTTTTATCACATTAGGTGGTTTAATGCTAGGGACAGCTGTTCGCCGAGCTAGAAAGTAGAATCTCGCTATTTAGCATAGTACTGTATTTTTTTTAAAAAAGCTGATCAATAAATCAACGAGAATACTTGACAAATAATGTGGCTGCTTATGCTTGAATTTCTAATTGGATCGTAGCAACTGGTGTGAGGAAGGGTTTAGTCTCTTCCTTTTTATTGTTTAATGGGACAATGGAACTAAACCATTTTTTAGGCTATAGTATCATTGAATAATCCATCTTTTACATCCTAATCATTGTTTTCAGAATCTACAAGTTGTTATTTTTTGATTCATCATTTTTAGCGTAGCACTATAGCGATCGCAGACTTATCCCAACACTTTATTACAGGGCGGTTGTTATGGAATATCACTTCCTATATTGTAACAGGCAAGATGCCTGTATCACTGTTTCCTGTGTTTAAGTATAACAGATTATGAAGAAGTATTAACCAAGGGTTCTGCATAAGCATCAAACCCTTCATTATTTAACAAATTAACCGTATTAGTATCATCTTTTACCCAATAATCTTGACCTAAACGTATAAATTGACGGTCTTTTCCTTGACCAATAATCGCAACGACAGGAACTTTAGCTGGTTGTTTTTTCTCCCCTGCTTGTCTTTTTAAAAGTCCTCTTAAACTATTCTGAGCTTCTATACTCATGGCTTGTTGAGGACTTAAACGCACCATGACCATTTTAACCGATTCAATGGGTTCTACATCTTCTACAATCATCTGGGTTTTATCATCTCGCTTATCTACTTTTCCCCATAGAATAAGTTGGGAATCTTCGGTTAAAAGGGATTCAACTCTTTCGTAAGTATCGGAGAAAACCACGGCTTCTGATTGCCCTGTCATATCTTCTAGGGTAATAAAAGCCATCGGTGTCCCTTTCTTGGTAATAATCTTTTTCACGGCGGTTAATATGGCAATGGTACTGATTTTTTGTCGTGGTTTTTGTTCTTCTAAATCCCGAAGATTAATAGGAGATAAAACAGCAGCAGATTTCTTAATTGTATTTAAGGGATGTTCAGAGACATAAAAGCCTAAATGTTCTTTTTCTAATTTTAACTTTTCAGGTAAGGGAAAATCAGGCACAGATTTAGAACTGGGCGCTTGTTCAAATTGTTCTGTCGTTGTATCTTGATTGGAAGTGCCACCCACTAAATCAAAAAGATTCATCTGTCCCGATTCTTTCTCTTTGGCTCGTTTTTGCGCCCAAGGAATAATTAATTCTATATCCTGAATTAGTTGGTTACGGTTAGGATTAAGCTTATCAAATGCACCACAATAAATTAATGGTTCTAGCGCCCGACGACTAACCAGTCTGAGATCTACACGGGAGCAAAAATCAGCCATAGATGTAAATTCTCCGCCCTCTGATCTAGCGCTTAAAATATTATCAATTGCCCCTTCTCCTAAGTTTCTAATGCCTGAAAAACCAAAGAGAATACTTTGACCTGTTGGCGTAAAATCTTTTTTTGATTGATTAATATCAGGTTGCTTCACAGGAATTCCCATCTTCTCTGCATTTTCCCGATATTTTTCCACTTTATCTTGGCTATCGCTACTAGCGGTTAATAAAGCGGTCATGTATTCTACGGGATAATTAGCTTTCAGATAAGCTGTTTGATAGGTAACATAGGCATAAGCTGTAGAGTGGGATTTATTAAAGCAATTAGAGGCAATTAAGCCCTGATCTAATAAAAAGTTATGATCTTTAGCTAATCCAATATCATAAACTGGTTGTCTTCCCACTAATTTACGCTTAATAATCTTAACCATAGGAATTATGAATTATGAATTATGAATTATGAATTTTTGGGATCTGGTTATTGGCAACTAGCCATATTATAACTGATTACTGTTTACTGCTTACTGACTACTTTTGAAGTATTGATTTTGCGTAGCGCTGTGTCAAACTGATTTTGACAGTTAAATATTCCCCCTCTTCCCACACTCCCCACACTCCCCAAACTTCTCTCAACCCGTCACTGGCTATTAAGAAAATTATAACTGTTTACTGTTTACTGATTAATTTTTTAAATTTTTCATTAATTTTATGGAAATTTTCTAATTTATTCTCTAAAATTCA
>JBFRWQ010000334.1:0-3588 GCA_051439665.1 Microcystaceae cyanobacterium
GCTTTACCTGAGAAAAATCCTGCATTGGATTTTCCTGTTGTCATGGTGTATGAAAGAGACAATGGAGCGCAATTGGTTATTATTCGATAAGACGTAAATAAAGAAAAATCAGATACCAGTTTAGGAATAACTTTTTTATTTCTCTAAACGCACCACATACCATTGTAAATATTGACCCTCTCCCATATCCAACTCACAATAATTATCCCTGAGATAAATTGCTTTTTCTGTTAAAGAAGTGAACTTCTCTGCTTCTTTGGGCAGACTATCCAATTGTGTCGGTAAAATAGTTAATAGCTTCTCTAACATTTCATCAGGGCTTAAAAACTGCTCTGCTTGATCAGTCTCTAATACCACAAAGCTGTCCCCTTGGTACATAATAGAATCGGGCATGATCTTAATGGTTTTTCAAATAATTAACTAAAGCGTGTAACCCTAAGCGGTAACTCTCTGCACCAAAACCGCTAATTTGACCGATCGCAACAGGTGCGATGTAGGAATGATGTCTAAATGCTTCCCTTTGATAAATATTACTCAAATGCACTTCTACCGTTGGTAGCTTAACCGCCGCTAACGCATCTCGAATGGCAACGCTAGTATGGGTATAAGCCCCTGCATTAATCATAATTCCTTGATACTGACTGAGCGCTTGCTGAATCTGATCAATCAGTTCCCCCTCATGATTAGATTGGAAGCTAGAGACACTCACACCTAAGCTTTCTCCCTCTCTAGCCAGAAGTTCATTAATTTGATCTAGGGTGACAACACCATAGATTCCTGGCTCTCTTTGACCAAGCAGGTTTAGATTGGGGCCATGTAGAACTAACACCCCAGATACTGATACATTTTGGGACGACACTAATTAACCCCGTCTGCGACGATTATCAACAGGGATGGGAATTAATTCGGGTTCGGGTTCAGCTTGGGGTCCTAAAAGGTCATCAATAATTTTTTGCGCCCAGTCTTTGAGCTTTTCTAGTATCTTGTCAATGTAATCCATCGATTTAGATTGCTCCTTTGTTAAAAACGGTTGCTTCTTCCGATTCGTTAGGTCTTTCTTAGCTTTAGGGGCTAAATCTCAATTCCATAAACATGAAACTGACCAACGAGCATTTACTCTTTGTATTTATATTAAGTTTAGCATATTTTTTCAAGAGGAGCGCTGGTTACAGGTCTCTGTTGGGTAGATATTCTTAATATTAACCTTGATCTAAGAAACGTCCTAACTATGAATTCTCGGTTCAGGATGAATTGTTTGCAAAATTTCGCTTTCTATCTCAGATAACTCTAGTAAGCGCTGACTAACTTCTTCTTTGGCAAAATAGGTGTCTGCTAATACCCAATAGATCCCATAGTGACGGGCTTCAGAAGTCATCAATCCCCGATAAAATTGACTTAACTGTGGATCTGGACAATACTGGGCTAAGAGTCCTAGACGTTCGTGAGATCGAGCTTCAATTAGTGCAGCAACTAATAATGAGTCTAACAAACGGGCGGGATCTTGACGACGGACATGATTTTTGAGATGAGAACCATAAGGAGGGGAGGAGAGATGACGTAAGGGAATTCCTCGCCGATCTAACCATTGATTTACCTGCTCAAAATGTTCTAGTTCTTCTTGGGCGATCGCTGTTAATTTTCTCACTAAGTCAGCATGAGACGCATAACGAAACATTAAGTTGACCGCCACCGTAGCAGCTTTTCGTTCACAGTGGGAGTGATCGAGTAAGATGGTATCTAGGTTAGCGATCGCTTGTTCGATCCACGCAGGTTGAGTGGGGGTTTTCAGAAAACGAATAGTTGCAGGAACGGAGATAGACACAGAAATTAGCGGAATAACCGTACACAATCAATATCTCTAGTTTAATCCAATTAAGGTTAGGATAGATAAACAGAGGGGGTGAATCATTGTGAAACAAAATTTTACTAGACAAATATCGCTTAATAATTCTGGTTTAGGATGTCTTTTAACCTTCATCTTAGGGGCATTCCTATTAACCTCGGTGGGTTTAGGTTGGATTGTTAACAGTTTTTTGCTCATTGTTGCTATTTTAGCCGTTTTACCTATCGTTGCTTTTTTTGGTTTACGGTGGTGGTTAAAGCAAAATGTGGTAGAAGGTGCTTGTCCTGTTTGCAGTTATGAATTTACAGGGTTTAAAAACGCTGAGTGTCGTTGTCCCAATTGTGGGGAAGCGCTGCAAGTAGAAGGGAATCAATTTAAACGGGTTACTCCCCCAGGCACAATTGATGTAGATGCGATCGAAGTGTCTGTTAAACAGATCGAAGGAGATTAAAATTAGTTAATAGTTTTTTCCTAACTTCTGCCTCCTATTAACTGTTTAAAGTAATCTTTCTCGTTCAGAAATCGCCAAGCCATGTGCTGGAAACTCCTCGTATTCTGCTAAGGTTAAAGCAGTTTGTTTGACCTGATCAAATCCTTCAGGGGTTAAATAAGCTAAGGTAGAACGTTTGAGGAAATCAAAGACAGAAACAGCAGAATAGGAGCGAGCAAAGCCTCCTGTCGGTAAAACTGCATTAATTCCAATGGCATAAGTTGCCGCAGAAGATGGGGTATGCGCCCCTAATAAAATTTCTCCTGCATTGTTAATCTTACCTACCACACTAAGAGGATCTTTGACCAATACTTCTAAATGTTCTGGAGCATAATCATTAATAAAAGCAATGGAATCCTCTAAGCTATCAGTTAAGATAATTCCCCCATAAGAGGCTAGTCCTTGTTCACAAAAATCCCGTCGCCATTGGGGAAGACTTTTGAGATATTCGTCTGCATGATAACTGGCTTTTTCTGCTACTGTCTCGCTATGGGTAACTAATAAAGCGGCTGAATCTGAACCATGTTCGGCTTCAATCAGTAAATCTAAAGCAGCGAGTTGGGGGTTAGTGGTTTCATCCGCTAGAACAATTGATTCACTGGGGCCGGCTGGTAATCCTACATCCACTGTCCCAAATAAGATCCGTTTGGCTGCTGCACCATAAATGCTACAAGGACCAATCAACTTATCGACTTTGGGAACGCTTTTTGTCCCCAGTCCGATCGCTGCTAATGCCTGTATGCCACCCAATTTATAAACCTCTGTCACCCCTGCCATTTCTGCTGCCACGAGGGAGACTGGCTCAATTTTCCCTTCCTTGTCAGGTGGGGTACAGACTACGATCTTTTCCACCCCTGCTACCATTGCAGGAACAGCTAACATTAACATCATGGAGGGAAACGCCCCTTTTCCTCTGGGGACATATAATCCTACATTAGGGATAGGACTAATTTTTTCACCCGCAAAGACTCCTCTATCAATCTCAGCTAAGGTCATTTGTTCGGGAATTTGTCGCTGATGAACTTCTTTAATATTGCGAAAGGCCATCTCAACAGCGCTTTTGAGAGTCGGATCGATTAGTTTTTTCGCTTCGTCAAATTCTTCTGGCGTTACCTTAATATTTTCAGGAGTTGCTTGTGCATAATCAAATTTACGGGCATATTTAATGACACCTGCGTCTCCCTCTTGTTTGACCTGAGTAATCACTTCTTGTGCGATCGCAAGCGCTTCATCTATGTCTAATTCTGAGCGCTTT
>JBFRWQ010000335.1:0-21797 GCA_051439665.1 Microcystaceae cyanobacterium
CCCAAAAAACCCTACCTTATGCTGCTGCAACGGGACAAACCTCTGTTTTTAAATCTCCCCTAAGTAGTGCAAATAGTGATCCTCGCAGTCATGGCGCTCAAGTGCAAAATTAAAGATCCTATAGCGCTACGCACAAGGCAGGAGGCAGAAGTAAGCTGTGAAAGGGTTTGCTGAGATCTCTACTGTCAAACACCATAATGCGTAGGGCTATAGTTATCGTTGTTGGGCTTTAGCCCCACCTCCCCTTATCAAGTGGGGAAAATAGGATATTCTTTCCTAAAAATCACCTCATTCATAATTCATAATTCATAATTCATAATTAAATGCTTTACACCTATCCTCCCCTCTTATCTGGTAAGCTGATAAAGCGCTATAAGCGATTTTTAGCAGATATTGAACTAGATTCAGGGGAAATAATTACAGCACATTGTCCTAATACCGGTCCCATGACAGGGGTTTGTACCCCCAATAGTAAAGTTTATGTCTCCCAAAGTGATAATCCAAAACGGAAATTAGCCTATACATGGGAGTTAATCGAAGTGAATGATACCCAACCAACATGGGTAGGAATTAACACTGCTTTACCCAATAAAGTCATTAAAATTGCTTTAGAAAAAGAACTGATTCCCGAATTAAAAGGACAATATACAGAGATTCGTTCAGAAGTTCCCTATGGAGAAAATAAGAAAAGTCGTATTGATTTGTTACTAACTAAAGAGAATGAAAAACCGATCTATCTTGAGATCAAGAATACAACTCTTTGCAGTGGAAAAAAGGCGCTTTTTCCTGATACTGTGACGACTAGGGGACAAAAACATCTTAGGGAATTAATGGCCTTGTTGCCTACGGCTCAACCAATGATGTTATATTTTATTAATCGTAGTGACTGTGACCAATTTGCTCCTGCTGAAGCATACGATCCAACTTATGCCCAATTATTTGATCAAGCTGTCGAATTAGGTGTGAAGATGTTACCTTGCCGTTTTGAAGTAACGCCTCAAGGAATTCGGTATTTGGGGTTAGCTTCAATCGCATAAGTTAAGAGAGGGGAATTGGGGCTAAAGCCCAACAACTGTTAAAAACTTCGCTAAGGATTAGGAATGGCTCGAATAAGGAGAGTTAATACACTGGTTAAAATAGCAACCACGATGGGAACAATTAAAGATTTTGCTCCTTTTAAGCTTGAAACATCATTAACCAGTCCAGTTTGCTCGTTTTCCATTCTTTCAACTCTTTGGCTTAAACTGTCCACTTTCTCTTCTAATCGTGCTTGACTGACTTTTATTTCTGTGAGATATGATTGAATTTCTCTCAAGATACCTTCGAGGGAATAAGTCACTGTGCTTTGTTCATTGCTCATAGATTAAACTCCTATTAATGACTATAGATCTACCCATTGGAGATAACTTTATCTTAATATATTTCTTCAGAAATCAGATGTTTAAGCCTAATCTACTATGAACAATATTAATTGTTGGATATATCTAATGGTTAAGGAATTGATAGAGCATCATCAACTGGTTTAATTTCTGTATATTCAAAGCCATTAACACTTCTTTTAACTAAAGGATAATTCTTACCATTAATCTCAATCTTATCTTCCTCACAATCTTCTTTTGGCGAATAATAAGTCAGTACATACTGTTTGCCAAGATAGGGTTTAGTTTCTCTTTCTACTTCCCCTCGCCACTGAGTCTTAGTAACTAAAATAACTAATTGATTGGCTAATTGGGGGATTGATTTTGCTACTTGTCTCCTATAAATTTCATCTAAGCTGCCAAAAGGAGAATCCATCACAATAGGAAAAGTACTGCTATCAATTCCCATCAGGGTATTTTTCTCACTCCACAGTCTGACACGATCAATAATTGCACCAATAAAAGAGAGGCTTAAAATTTGATTTTCCCCCGTTGAAGCAGCCACAGGAACGGCAATTCCTGATGTATTTTCTATTAAGGTTAATTGATAATCTGAACTAAGACGAGGAATATAGGGAGTAAAAGAAATCTCACTAAAAATTTCTCTGACACGCTGCTCTAAGGAGCGCCTAAATTGAGTTTCTAGGTGCTTTCTCACTAATTGGATGCGCTCAATTGCATCTTGAGTAGCGCTTAAACGGCGCTGTGCTAATGCTTGTTTATTTTCTTTACTTTTTTGTTTAGTAATTTGTTTAAGTAGTTGATTAATTTCTTTATCTAATTGAGAGATTTGTTGTTGCAGCAATCCCTGTTCTAATTGACTTTCTCTTAAGCTTGCTTCTAATTTATCTAGTTGCTGTTGTAGGGTTTGAATATCTTGATCAGGGTAATTACGAAATTTATGACTGATCTTATCGAGTTCACTTTCTACCTGGGATAATTCCAGTCGATACTGATTTATTTTACCTTGCTGTTGATCGATTTTTTGCCAAAAATTAGCAGCATTTGTCGTCAAAGTTTGGGCTTCTGCTTCTAAGCGAATCGCTGCTTCTTCTACATCAGCAATTCCTGCTTTATCCATCCATGATTTTACTTGTTCATAAGCTGTTAATCCTTCTTTTAATTCTGTGCCACAGATACAGCGCTGACGCTCTAATAATTGTTTAACAAATGACTGTTTAATCCCACTGGGAAGTTCTCCTTTTTGTCGTAGATTAACAATTATTTGATTCAATTTTTCGACAAAATGAGGGGTAAAAATGGTATAACCTTGCCGAGAGATTAACTGTTTAATAGTTTGTTTTGCTTCTAATAGATTCTGTCGCAGAATTTGTTCTTGCTTTTCTAGTTTGAGTTTGAGTTGCTTTAACTCATTTGACCCACTTAACTTTAAAATTTGTTGATTTAATTCCTTTTTTCTTGCTTCTTGATTTTGCAATTGTGTTTTTAATTCATCTTCTTTTTGCAACAATTTTGCTTTTTCTTGCTCTAGTTTAAGGTTCTGTTGACTTAACTTTTGACTATCTAGATCGCCAATTTTACTTATTTCTTCAGTAAAGGTTCGTTTAATTTTCTTTAAATGAGCAATGGATCTATCTAATACTTTAACCCCTAATAAATCTTTCGTATCTTCAGCAATACTTTGGCGATCGCTTTTGCGAAAAATATGATCAATATGTTCCCCATCAAAGAAAAAATAGTGGTGCAGATTTTCGGGTAAAATTTGACTAATAATATCGTCAGGTTGTTCAGTGGGTGGATACCATTTTCCACTTTCATTACCCACTAACATATAAAATTTAGATTGGCTATATTGGACTTTTCCCTCTTGATCCTGACAAGCATAACAATGTCTTTTTACTTGATACCGTTTATAATCATGTTCAAATTCAACTCTTACCCAACAATCAACCGATGTGCCATAATTTGCTTCTGTAATTGCCCGTTTATTAACTAATAAATCAGACGCAGCAAACGCATCGGTAAATTTTTCATAAAGTACCCAAGTAAACCCATTTAAGAGGGTTGTTTTTCCTGCACCATTGTTGCCATGAATAATGGTTGTATTGCGTTGCCCAGATGCCATAGCAATCTCTGGCGTTTCACCATAGAACTGCCGAAAGTTACACAGCTTTATTGATAATAGCTTCATTGCTTCAATTTTAGTTTAGCCTATTGGATAACCTTTTTAATCAGGGTCATAATATCCTCCTGAATATTTTTGGGAACTTTCAGGTAAAGCTTTTCTTTCTCTATCTTAATTACCCCTTCAATAATTTGGCGCACATCTGGAGGGGCGGTTAAAATAGGTTCTTGAATTTTCTGTAGATTTAGGTCATTATGATCCATATATTAAGCTTGAACTCTGTTAAAAAGGACAATCCTCATCATCATTTTGCATATCCCATTTGGCTGCTAATACCTGTGTTACCATTTCCTCTAATGTATGTGCATCCCATTGTTCGGTTTCCTTCGATTCCTGCATTGAATTTAGTGTAGGAATGAGGCGAAGTTGACGCACATCTTGGACTAAATCAAAGTAGGTTTCTCCATCAACCCGATCTAATTTGAGGTAATCGAAACTCTGTATATTAATATAGAGCAAGTGATTAGCGATTAAAGTTGATAAAGCTGGATCGGTAAAGACATCTACGATCCACCCCTCCCCTTCGCTTTTAATTTCTCCTTCAATGGTATGAACGTAACGAACACGCCCTAAATCGTTCAATAAACGGCGGATATCGTCGGGGTTAATAATCATCCCATAATCGACAATACAAGGGGCGGGAAGAGGTTGGAATCGATGATCGTAAGTCATGGAAGATTGCCTGTAATAACGATGAGTCGTGGATACAGCCCTAATTTTTTTAGCCTAGCAGCGCTATCATCTAATTAATCACGCTGGCAAAGTTTGGATTTCTTTGAACTTAATTCAGTTAATCAAGAAACCAATTGCTTAACTAACCTTATGGCTACTCCTCACTTTTACTTCATCTTACTTTCTGCAAGATAAAAACCTGTTTTAGCTCATAGCTTGCGCTATTGATTGGCCTTATCCTGATCTTAGCTTAAGATCCTCACTTCATTGATTAAAATTTACACCTAGAATACTTGTATTTATTTGACAGTAGGCATTAACTCACTGTTTGTTCTCGTTGCATAGTCAATGTATAGTCTCGAAAGCGCTCTAAATCTGCCATTAGAGTTGATTCTACCACTTTACCTAAAAATAAGTTATCCATAATACGACCTAACCAGCCTGGAATCTTATAAGAGGCTGTTAGACGTACCACTGATTTTCCGTGACGATCATAAAAGCGAATCGCACCCCGATTAGGAAGGCCATCTACTGATTCCCATTGAATGATTTGATGGGGGACAATTTTGACAATACGAGACAACCATGTAAATTCCAAGGTACCACTAGCCAGCTTCCATCGAGATAAATCAGGATTATCCTCTAAAATTTTGACAGATTCAATCCATTTCATCCAATTCGGCATTTCTTCAAGGTCTGACCATAGATTCCACACCAATTCCATCGGTGCATCTACTTCCACCTGTACACTGTGTTCTAACCAATCGGCCATAACTTTACGAAACTCAATATTTTTCCTATCTTATCAGGTATCAGGTATCAGGTGTCGGGTATCAGTAAGAAGGAATAAGGGTAATATAAATGTATGAATAAATTGGTTTAAGCTAAACGTGAATGTTAAATCTCCCCCCCTCTCCACACCTCCCTATATTGTTCTCTGAGCCATCGTTTAGAATGGGGACATCCCTCACTCAACATTTCCAGATAGCTCATGTGGTATAAGCAACTTCGCAATCGAATTGTTCGCCTTCGGATTTTACTGATCATTGTTCTGGGAATCTTGTGCTTAAAAATACTGCTGAATTTAACCAGTAGTGAAGCAGCTACTGAATTTACCAACCAATGTTTGGAGCTTAATCAACTCGATCCCCAAACACAATATACAGTTCAAGTGCTAGTTGGCATAACAGAAGAAACGACTTGTTTAGCGGCCTCAAAAAAATTAGCACAATTTGACACCATTGATTTAACAAATACCAAAATCACCGATCTAACACCCCTTTCTTCTTTGACTAATTTATCAGAACTTTATTTAGCAGATAACGAGATCAAAAATATTTCTCCCCTTGTCTCCTTAACCAGACTAAAAAAATTAGATTTATCTAACAATCAAGTTCAAAATATTAATGCTTTGGCTAATTTAACCCAATTAAAAACCCTATGGATGTGGAATAATCAAGTATCAGATGTCACTCCTTTAGGAAGTTTAACTCGTCTTGAGCGACTTTATCTTCCTTATAATAATATAACTAACATTTCTGCCCTTGCGACCTTATCTCGCTTAAAATCATTAATTTTAGATATGAATCATGTCAAAGATATCACTGCTTTAGCTCAAACTAAACAATTAAAGGGTTTATCCTTAGTGCGTAATCAAGTAACGGATCTTACCCCCCTTAGTAACTTACAGAATCTCAAGAATTTAATTATTCCGGATAATAAAATTACTTTAATCTCTCCTCTGAAATCACTGAAAAATCTTGCTTTATTAATCTTGGATGGGAATCAAATTTATGATTTAGAGTCCTTAAGCAGCTTACGGAAATTAGAAACACTTTACTTGGGTAGTAACCAAATTATTGACATTACTCCCCTTGCTAATCTAAGAAATCTAGTTGATTTAGGTCTTGGTAATAATCAAATTTATGATATTTCTCCTTTATCCAGATTAAGAAAACTAGAAAAATTATTTGTCAAGAACAATCCAATTATCCGTAAAATTTGTCCCGTTGTTCCTACCTCAGTTTGTCAATTTTAATTAAATTAGATAAATCATAATGACTTTTTATTTAAAGCAATTAAGTCAAAAACTTTTAATGCTCCTCAGCTTAAGCGCTATTTCTGTCAATTGTAGCTCTCAACGACCGATTAGTCTTAACTCACCCACTTTTTCAGAGGATATATTTGATTATCTTTATACCAATCGAGAAACATTAGATCTTTGTCAAGGCGAAATTGATCATGCGATCGCTCAACAAAAAATCCAAACTTATCAAATAGATAAAAATAGTCAACTGATTCAATTTCTGTGCTTCTTAGGTGCATACCAAGGCAATTATCAGTATTTTTTCTATCAAGAAACCCCTCAAAAAATAATTATTCAACCCCTCAGCTTTGAGATGTTTCAAGCAGAGAAATCTCAAGGAATTATCAAAACAACGGTCAATTATGTAGGAGGACTGCCCAATTATCAACCCCAGAACCAAACACTTGAAATTACGACAAAATATCGAGGATTAGCTGATTGTGGTGGATGGGGGCTCTATCAGTGGCAAGAAAGTCAATTTAAACTAATGGAGTATCGTCTCAAAGCAAACTGTGATGGTCAATATATCGAACCTGAAAATTATAAGATTGTTTATCTAGACAAAAAGTAGGGAAAGTTTGCAGTAAAACTCTCCCCGTATTGAGTAGCAAATCTTGGCGACAGAACTTAAGGTGTTTTTGCTTTGGTTTTGGTTTTTGTTTTGGTTTTTGTCGGTTTTTGACCCATTTGTTCTCGTAGCCCAAACCAACCAATCGTACTGTAGCCGATCGCTAACATCAAACTACTTACGCCGATACGAACCCCTTGCTTAATCGCTTGGAGTCGAGCTTGTCCCTCTGCTTGGCGTTTACGGTCAGCCAACTGGGTTTGTAAGGTATTTTTAATTTGATTAACTCGGTTTCTGTATTCTTGGGGGTTCTCAGAGAGAGCCTTTAAGTCTTGTAACTGCTTTTGTTGTTGACGGAGCGTATCAATTTGTTGTGCATTCAACTGTCTTCCTTGTACTTGACCCGCTTCAATCACCTGTGTTAGTTGTTGAATCTGTTGAGTGAGTCGGTTGGGATCTTTCGATAATTGATCTATTTGGTTAAGAAATGCCGTAATTTGTTGTTCTCCTTGACCTGCTCCCTGATCAATCTGTTCTAAGGCTGTGTTTTGAGCTTGATTTAAGTTATTAAGGTGTAACGGAACCATTAACAAGAATATCAGACCCAAGAAACTAGCAATGATATAGGTTGGCAGACGGATATCCAATTTAGAGCCTTTACCTGAAAGTCCACCTGCTTGGTCAATCCAGTAACCGACTAGAATAAATCCCATCCCTACCATTGGCACAATGCCTCGGTCAACTATACTGGTGACAAAGCCAATTTGCCACTGAGCGTGTTGCCAACGTAAGGGAATAGCCAAGGTGACATAATCCAGAAAAGATGAGACTATAAAAATAATCCCAATCAACTTAAGTGCTAAAGTGGTGTAGCTCGTAAAATTCATGGTTTTTCAAACGAAACAGTAAATAGTGGGTATTGATGATGTTTTGTTAGGTGTATGAGATTAAGAGAATTTAAACTTAATCATAAGGAGCAATTGATTCCTAATATAATATAGCTAAAATGTGAACTTGAGAAGAAAAAACCTCTCTTTCTTTCTTCAGAGCTTGCCCAAAAATGATCCCGATTGAATTGATTAATCCATAACACTAACCATTATCTATGAAAAAACGGGTAGAAATTCTCAGCGATAAAACAGCACTAATTGAGCGCTCGCTGGCCTTAATTACAGAGCAAATCACCACTACTTTAGCCCAACAAGACCAGTTTACCATTGCCCTAGCTGGTGGCAGTACGCCGAAACCCATTTATGAAGGCTTGGCTAAAAAAGATTTACCTTGGTCAAAACTACATATCTTTTGGGGCGATGAGCGCTATGTTGCTCCTGATCACCCCGATAGTAATCAGGGAATGGCCAGAAAAGCATGGCTTGATCAGGTAGCCATTCCCCCAGAAAATGTTCACGGAACGCCAACAGGGGCAGAAAATCCCGCCGCAGATGCCCAAACCTATGAAGCAGACATCAGAAAGGTGTTCCCGTCATCAATCTCTGAAATTCCCACCTTTGATTTAATTTTATTAGGGATGGGAGATGATGGTCATACGGCTTCCTTGTTTCCCCATACTGATGCGTTAACTGTAAGCGATCGCTTGATCACCGTGGGCAATAAAGATGGTCAACCTCGTATTACCTTTACGGTGCCTTTGATTAATCAAGCTCGTTGTGTGATGTTCATGGTAGCAGGTGAAAATAAACAGTCTGCCTTAACCCAAGTGTTTGCGCCAGAGGGTGATAGCACTGCCTATCCTTCTCGTCTGATTCAACCTCAAGGTGAACTCTGGTGGCTACTCGATCAAGCAGCAGGAAAAGTAATCAGTGAAAAGTGATCAGTTGTGGGCTTGGTAGGGGTAGGTTGAGAAAATAACCTCTCAGTTCACATTAGTTCTTGATTGACACAACCTGCCCGTACTCAGTTAAAGATTGAACCTAAGACCTAACATGATTATTTGTCCAAGCTGTAACCATACCAATCCTGAAGGGGCAACTCAGTGTGAAAGCTGTTACACTCCGTTGCCAGAAATGATCCCCTGCCCTAAGTGTGGTCTTTCGATTCAAACAGATGCGATCTTTTGTGGTCAATGTGGTTATAAATTACAGTCGGAAACCTCTGATAGTCCAGAAGAAACTGATATTCCCGCCACCGAAGTGAGTTCACCTCCAAAGGCTGAAATTTCCCATCCAAGCGCTGACTCCAATTCAGAATTACCTTCTCCTTGGGATGAAGATGAGGCGTTATCTCCCAATGATGGGGAAGAAATCCAAGAAAATACACCACCCCCTCCATCAATGTCTGAATCACCTTCTTCTGAACCTGATCTCCCTCAACCTGAACCAATGGCTGAAGTGACTCCTCCAGTTCCTGATCCCGTTCCTTCTGTCCCTAAAGCAATGGCGACTCAGCTACAAGTACAAAGCGCCAGCTTACTCCATCTGCAAACTCAAACAGTCATTGATCTTCCCAATAACTTGAACGTTATTCATATCGGCAAACCCAATGAACAAATTCCACCCGATATTGATGTATCTGGTTTTGCTAATTCTGAGGTAGTGTCACGTATTCATGCAGATATTAGAGTCGAAGGAGATACCTATTATGTAGAGGATATGGGTAGTTCCAACGGTACTTATGTTAATCATACCCCTCTGCCATCAGGGAATCGTCATTGTCTGCGTCCTGGTGATCGCATTAGTTTAGGAAAAGGAGATTTAGTTACATTTATTTTCCAAAGGTAGGCCAATCTCTAATCAATAAAGGAAAATAGAAAAGATTCCTCCTCAGTCTCAAAAAGGCCAAACCCCGAACTCACGTTACTCCAATCCCTATGCGTTCATCATCCAACTGGCAAATCGGTACAATTCTCGGTATCCCCTTTTATATCGATTCTTCTTGGCTATTTATTGCTGGACTTGTTACTTTAGCCAATGCTGCGGAATTACAACAACAGAATTTAGTGGGAGACTCACCTATCTTAGCGGGAATAGCAGGGTTAGGTTTGGCTTTACTTCTCTTTGGTTCAGTTTTATGTCACGAATTAGGTCATAGTTTAGTGGCTCGTTCTCAGGGGATCAAAGTCAATTCGATTACCCTCTTTTTATTTGGTGGGGTAGCAGCGATTGACCGAGAATCAAAAACCCCCATCGGTGCTTTTTTAGTGGCGATCGCCGGTCCATTGGTCAGTTTATTCCTTTTTGTCTTTTTTAGTCTTTTAAAGACTCTTTGGGGAGATTATGGTTTTGTGGGCTATTTGGGGGAAGATTTAGCCCGTATCAATTTAATTTTAACCTTATTTAATTTAATTCCAGGTTTACCCCTTGATGGTGGACAGGTGTTAAAAGCGCTTGTTTGGCAAATAACAGGCGATCGCTTGGCTGGGGTTCGTTGGGCAGCCAATAGTGGTAAGTTGTTGGGCATTTTGGGGATTAGCGTTGGGATTCTCTTAATGTTGCGCTCAGATAATTTCTCAATCGGAGCATTATGGATCGCCTTTATTGGTGGTTTTATCCTGCGAAATGCTTCGGCTTATGAACGATTAGCCAATCTACAAACCAGCTTACGTGATATTAAAGCCGCCAAGATCATGACGGCTCATTATCGGGTAGTGAATGCTCATTTAACCATACGGGAATTTGTAGAAACTTATGTTATTTCCCAGAGTAACCCCCCTCCCGTTTATTTTTGCTCTTCAGAAGGACGATACCGAGGAATGATTCGTCTAGAAGATCTCGATACACAGAAACGGAGTCAATGGGATCAGATGACCTTAGCAGAAATGGCGATTCCCTTAAGGGAGATTCCTTCTGTGAGGGAGAAATATTCCTTAATTGAAGTAATTCAAGCCTTAGAAAGCGATCAAGAGCGCTGTTTAACGGTTTTGTCTCCAGCAGATGCAGTAGCAGGGATAATTGATCGGGGAGATATTGTCAGTGCGATCGCCACTAAACACCGTCTTCCTATTCCTGAAACAGAAATTCAACGAATTAAAACTGAAGGAACTTATCCTTCTTATTTTCCCCTCCCTGAAATTATTAAAGGATTAGAAAATTCTTAATGCCAATGCTTTGAGGCAGGAGCCATAAGGTAGGTGTTAAGATCTTCTGATGTAGCTTATAAGACTTAGAAAAGCAATCATAAAGCAAAATATTGCCTATTATTTAAGCTATTTTGATGCTATCATACAAAGTGCTAATCCATAAATTAAAAAAGAAACCATAGATTAATGATTTTCCCAGGTTCAGTTGTCCGTGTCACTAATGCAGATGATACCTACTATCGCTTTGAAGGCTTAGTGCAACGAGTCAGTGATGGTAAAGCTGCGGTTCTGTTTGAAGATGGTAATTGGGATAAATTAGTGACTTTCCAACTGTCAGAATTAGAAGCAGTTAAGCCAAAGAAAAAGAAATAAGGTGGTTAATAGACAATGCGCTTACCCCTACCACAATTTTCCCTTGATCATCGCCATCCTGACCATATTGGTGAGGTAATTGAAACGGCGACAACTGGATTTTTGGCGCAGTGTTTAGAACCTGAAGAACTCAGTTTCCCATCAATGCCACCTTTTGGCAGTTGGGTTAAATCTGTTGATGAGGAGTCAGGAAACAAGATTTTAGCCATTGTTACCAATGTTACCACTTCTCCCATCGATTCTGTCCATCGAGCAAGAGCATTAGGCTTATCTCTGAGTGAATTACGGGAACAACAACCCCAGATCTTTGCCATGCTGAAAACGGAATTTCGTACTTGTATTGTTGGGTTTGAAACACCACAACGCAATGGTAAAACAAATGGAGCAGCAACAGGTCAAATTTTCCAGTATATTCCTCCTCGTCCCCCTCAAATTCATCAGGGAGTGTATCGCTGCGATTCCCTAGAAATTGTTAACTTTAGTGAGAATTTAGACTTCCTCAGAATTTTGTTGCAGGTAAAGGATGTTCCCGTCGAAGCATTGGTGGGTGCTGCTATTCGGGAGATGTATCAACTTCGTCATAGCGATCGCAGTTGGTTAGTAGAAGTGGGTCGTCAATTGAGTTTTTTGTTAAAAGATGATTATGATCGTTTGCGTTATGTTCTCAGTCAAATCCATCTCGCTGTTTAACAAAATACAGTAGTTCACAATTGCGCCCTAACAGTAAACTCATAGTCGCTTCCTGCTTCGAGTTGATAATCATGTCGTTCCAAAAAGCGCCCTAAAGGTTCATAAATTAAGGCACGGCCTAAAGAGGGTTGAACTGATAACTTACCCCGTCTAAAATGCCATTGAAACTGCCATTGATATTGATCAGCTTGAATATCCCCCTCAATTTTACCTTGTTGCCAAGAATGATGAGTAATGCGGACACGGGCGGTGGTATGGGGCAATTTTCTAGAACTCACAGGCAGATTTAGAGAAATCCATGAAGATTGAACACAGGGATATCTTACAAAATTTATTCAGAAATTTCATCATATCCCCACACTCAATACTGTTCGGATAACAAAAATCTGGGTGTGGGGGAGAGGGGGGAGAGAGGGGAGTGTGGGGAGTGTGGGGAGAGGGGGGAGAAAAATCTTCGCTATGACAACCGAAATTAATCTTAACCGAACAGTATTGTCCCCAAACTTCCCCATCATCGACCAACCATTCATAATTCATAATTCATAATTCATAATTCATAATTCACCCTACTTTCTACTCCCTCTACGACGGGAAGAAGACTTAGCGCTTGTTTTCTTAGTTTTTCCTTGAGAAGTCTCATTAGAACGACCTCTAGAAATATCTTTAAAAATGGGAATCGTAAAATGAAACTGACTTCCTAAATTTTTCCCCTCTGACTCAGCCCAAATTTCTCCCCCCCATCCCTTAACAATTTGGCGACAAATCGCTAATCCTAAGCCAGTTCCCCCTGTACTTCTTCTTAATGCCCCTTCTTCCTGGTAAAAACGATCAAATACTGTCTCTAAGCGATGGGGTTCAATTCCTCGTCCTGTATCTGAAACAGTTACTTCTAGGATACGAGGATTTTCTTGATCAACAGCAATGGTTACTTTTCCGTCTAAACTGGTGAATTTACAGGCATTATCCAGTAATTTAGATAAAACTTCTACTAACCATTCTCCATCAGCAATCACAAGGGGTAAATTGGTAGCAATACTATTCTTGATCTTAGGTAAGCTACCATTGCGATTGTGGGCACGCACATGACTGAGGGCTAATTCAACACATTCTTCTAGGGAAAGGGGTTCAGGATTCCATTCTACCCGTCCACTCTCTAACTGGGATAGGGTAAGGAAGTCTTGGATCAATTTTCTCATCCTTTCGCTATCTTCCAAAGCCGTATTTAACATGACCTGACGTAATTCAGGGGACATATCAGGTTCAGTGGCCAAGCTTTCTAAGCAAACTTGAATCGTAGAAAGAGGAGTCCGTAATTCATGGCCAGTAATGGCGACTAAATTAGAACGAGTTCGATCTAGGGCTTCTAATTGCTCGTTAAGGTCTTGTAAACTAGCGTAAGCTTCAGCTTGAATCAGCGCTACCCCAACCTGAGTTGCGATCGCATTCACTAAGCCAATATCATCGGTTTTCCATGAAATAGGGACTTGATCACAGTGATGTAATTCTACCATTCCCAATAAGCGCCCTTGATAAAGAATGGGAACCAGTAACCATGAACAAATAGAGCAGCTATTCACTAATTTTTTGAAGAAATTGCCTTTATTTTCCCCTTCAATTCGGGGATCAGTCTCCACATTTTCAATACTTAATGCATCTCGTACTTCAATCACTTCTTGAAAGAGGGGATTATTCTGTAATGGCCAAGTTTGTCCTCGCACAGAAGCAATTCCTTCATTAAGAAATTCGTGATTAATGGTAGCCGATACATCTGTTTCTCTACAGCGATAGACAAGACAACGACAAACCCCCAATCCTTCCCCTAATTTTTGGACAGCTAACTGTAAAATCTCTTCAGGATCTAAGGAATTACGGATAGCAGTGGTGACAGAATTGATTAACCGTTCTTTTTGTTCTTTGACACTCAGGGAACGATTGGCTTTAATAATCTTAAATTGTCCTGCTTGTAAATAGGTAATTAAGCGCTGAACAAAGGGATCAGGGTTATTTATGGGATTAATTTCTTTTCTCTCTTTTAAATGGGCTATTTGATTCTTTCCTGCGGCAATTTTTTCCGTTAATTGGGGTTGATAGGTGGCGATGCGATCGAGCAAAAGATGGGCGGCTGTGTGGGTAACTTCGGGATCAAAAGTCCAAATTCCCTCAAAACGACGACTATTATCCATTGCTGCAACTTTACGGCTATTATCTGCGTTTATACTCCGTTCCCGACAGATTAAACAAGAGGCGTACTGTTTACCGATTACCACTAAATGCCATTCTTGGGCAAGGCCATCTCTGGGATCAAAAGCGATGGTTTCGTATTCTTCTGAATAATTAGCAAAATCGGTTTCAGGGGCTGCTAAGACATAAACTTGCTGGGTTTTTTGGCCAATTCTTCCGTAGCGGTTGGCTTCTTGTCGATAAAATCGTTCTCTTTGAAAACTAGCAATTAATAGGGGTTGATCATTTCCCGCTAAAACCTGATCTTCCATCGCATGGGAAAGGGCAGTTAAGGAGGCTTTAAAATACATTTGAGTCTGCCATTGAGGAAAAACCTGTAAAAGCTCTGAAAGAACGGAGGTTGAGATGATCATAGATAATCTGCTCAATTAAGGAGAAATATAGAGCATTCAGACAATTAGATAGAGTCAAACCTTAAGTTTTTTCTACAAAGAAGAATCCTTAAGGTTTTGTGAGAATGTATCCTAAACTCATCTATCTAAAAGTGTGAGCGCTCAAATGGTTAACCAGTAAACCCTATTGTGACTTACCCACGAGTAGCGCAAGCGTACAGCGTGGGCTTCCTCTTTCATCTGCCGTTGCCTCTACCAAACAAAGTTTAGTTTTGGTCTTACACAGCATCCGCAGGTTTTACTCATCCGAAGATAGCACTTACTGGCGCACAGTATTTACTATTTACTGTACCGAGGCAGACCCCCAGTTGCCCACAGGGGTATATTTAGGTTTGGTTTTTCACCCTTCCATCAACACAAACATCGGTTTAGAGGGAATTGGGGCTATTAAAACCACTGAAAAGTACATTTTAATAGGTAGTGTCTAGCCTTTTTACAACGGGAAGTTCGCCCACTACGGCTACTCTTTTTGATACCGCTTACTTTAAGGTTAGCACATCATGAAGCCAATATAAACAAAACCCTGTCCGCAATTGATCCCACGCCGATTTGAGTGGGTTCTGCCTTTTGGTCAAATACGGCGTGGAGCTTCTTGCGGCGGACAGCTAAAGCGAGCAGGTCATGTCAGTAACCAGTAACCAGTTACTACTGCCTGAAAGTCGGTAGCTTGACAATCGCAGATGTATGATTTTTATCCTCTTGAAAGAGGAAGGGGAAGAGAGGGAAGAGATTGAGGTATTCATTCTTCCCACACTCCCCACACTTCCCACACTACAGTTTCTCAGGGATGATTCAGAGGTGGGCAATTTTACAATTCTTCATGATAATGAGCAACAAGAAATTGTATGTTGATCAATTAGTTCAAGCTCTTAATTACAAGAAAGGCTCTTTAGTATAAATCAATCATCAAGGAGATTGTTGCATGACCTTTGGACCTGCTTCCCAATTGGGTGTCAGTTTATTTGAGGAGACTCCCCCAATCGAATTAACATCTGGTCGCTCAGAAGAAGAAGTCGAAAGCATTATTCGTGCCGTTTATCGGCAAATTTTAGGAAATGCTTATGTTATGGAGAGCGAACGGGACGTGATCGCTGAATCCCAATTTAAACGGGGAGAATTGAGCGTTCGGGAATTTGTTCGTGCCATTGGCAAATCTGGATTATATAGTTCTCGCTTCTTTGAGACTTGCCCACGTTATCGCTTTATCGAACTCAATTTCAAGCATTTCCTCGGTCGTACCCCTGATGGGCTAGAAGAAATGAGAATCCATAGCACAATCTTGGATACCGAAGGATTTGAGGCAGAAATTGATTCTTATATCGATAGCGATGAGTATCAAAATAGCTATGGTGAAAGCTTTGTTCCCTACTTTCGGGGATACAAAACCGAAGGAACAAAAAGCATGGTTGGTTTTACCCACATGTTTTCCATGCTTCGGGGCGCATCTAGTAGCGACTTAAAAGGCAGTAAATCAGGCATAGAACCTGTTTTAAACAAATATGCCATTCAAAATACGCCTTTACCCATTATTCCTCCTTCTTCTGGCAGTGCTGGTGAAGGTTGGTCTTTCCAAGAACGAAATCTTAGCGCACAAACTCGTTTAGGAACAGGTGCAGGTGATCAAGGAAAAGTCTTCCGTATTGAAGTAACAGGTTATAGCTCACCTGGAAAAGTAAATCGGGTTTCCAAATTCCGACGGAGTAATAAGGTTTATTTCGTTCCTTTTGAGAAACTATCTGGTGAATATCAACGTATTCATCGTCAAGGTGGTGTAATTTCTAGTATCACCCCTGTTTAAGGATTCAGTAGGGTGGGCTTTGCCCACCACAATACTGTTAACGTGCTTAATCCAAACCCATGTTAATTTGCCCATCGGAGGACTTTTAATGAGTGTCGTTTTAGATACCCCTATCGAACTTCGGGATATCAATAATCTCGAAGAAGTTAGCTTAGTGATTCGTGCTGTCTATAAGCAAGTGTGGGGCAACCCTCATGTTATGGAAAGCGAACGATTAGTGTCCGCAGAATCTCAATTGTGCAATGGTGACATATCAGTCAGAGAATTTGTGCGTGCCGCCGCCAAATCTGACTTTTATCGTGCCCGCTATTTTGAATCCTGTGCGCCCTATCGGTTTGTTGAACTCAATTTTAAACACTTATTAGGTCGTGCGCCTAATAGCCAAGCAGAATTGTCTGAACATATCTCTCAATGCTTAGAAGAGGGATTTAGTGCAGAAATTGATTCTTATCTTGATAGTGACGAATATATTGCACGGTTTGGCGAAAATGTCGTTCCTTATTATCAAGGGGCGATCAGTCAAATTGGACAAAAACAAACCAATTATAACCGTACCCTCTCACTCTATCAAGGATTTGCTGGTGTTGACAGCGCTTTTAAAGCATCTCGTTTAGTAGAAGCGATCGCAACCAATAGTGGTAATTCGATTAATTTACCAACTGCCGGAACCGGTCGTAGTGCTTATAAAGATGCAACCGAGAAAACCTTTAAAATTATCGCAAAAGGGTTTAAATTCGACAGTCCCCGTCGTCTTAGCACCACTGAGTACATTGTATCAGGGGCAAAAATGACTCCCCAAATCCAACGCATTCACCGTGCTGGTGGCAGCATCATTAGTATTACCGAAGTTGTCTAGTAACGGAAGTATGGAGACCCTGAAAAAGTGGGTTTTCAACTAATTCAAACTTATTTGTTAGGGAGGAAATTCTAATTTCCTCTTCTTTTATGTAGAGTATGTAACGATGGATATCACCAAATTTGTTGAACAATCTTTAGGCTGTTGGCATTCACAGCGTAGCGCTCACCACATGGCCTTTCGCCATTTTGAGGAAGTCACGTCAACCATTCAAATTCAACCCCTAGAAAAAGATGACCCTGATGTCCTCAATATCTGTCAAGTCCATAATATTAACCCCCAAACCATTACTCATCCCTTTCGCATGAGTTGGGAAGGAGAATCAGATTGGGATGAAAATGAAGTCCTAGCAGGAACAACTATTTTAATTCCAGTTCCAGATCCATCAAATCATAATCGAGGTCAACTATTACGAGAACAGGGTTATGCAGAAACCATTCCTGCTATTGGTCAGTATCATATCACCGATGAGGGAACGTTTATTCTCACCACTCAATACCAACAAAGTACCGCAGAAGAGAGAATCTGGTTTGCATCCCCTAATGTTCGCTTCCGAGTCTCTCTGATCAAAACCAGTGATGGAACAGGAGTTGTTACCCCTTCTTTTTCTTCGGAAATTCGTGCTTTATCTGCTGATTCAGAAAAGAATAGCTAAAGGAAGAATGAAAACTGTAATTTACTTGATAGAGTATCCAAACCAGACAACAAACAATCAGTAAAATGTTAGAACAAGCCTCAAAACTTCAACCGAGTGAAAATAGTCTAATGATCTCGTTAGCTAATTGTTTAGCAGGAGACTTTAGCAACAAAAAACAAGCCTTAGATAACCCGAAAGAATTTGCTCATATTAGGGTATTTTTCCGTCCATTACCCTTTGAGTTTTTCGGTGGAATTGGCTTTTATTCTGAACAAACTTATGATTATGATCTTTGGACTCCTTACCGTCAAGGAATCCATCGTTTTGTTTCTACCCCTAATCAGGTAATTGTCGAAAACTATAGTTTAAAGGACGCTTATTTATACGCTGGATCTGGACACAATCAAGACATCTTAAACACCATCAAACCAGATTTTATCGAACGCCGCTATAATTGTTCTATGGTTTTTCGCAAAGAAGAGAATATTTTTAGGGGTGAAGTTGAAGGAAAATCCTGTTTTATTAATCGAAATGGACAACAAACCTATTTAATCAGTGAAGTGGAATTGACGGAAACAACATTTGTCAGTTGGGATCGAGGAATGGATATTGAAAGCAATCAACAGGTTTGGGGATCAATACATGGACCTCTGAGATTTGAAAAAAAAGAGAGTTTTGCAGGAGAACTTCCTCAAGTTACTGATTGAGAATTACCTGTGGTTTGCTGTCTTTGAAGCTGAATCATGTGGTTAAACAAATCCCAACAATATTCTTCAGAGAGTCCACAGGTAACAGCGCCCCGTAAAACTACATTAAAATACCAATCATTAGGCGCTAATTCTTTGGGGAGTTTATCAACTACTACATAAGTCCTAAC
This sequence comes from Microcystaceae cyanobacterium, assembly GCA_051439665.1. GTDB lineage: Bacteria > Cyanobacteriota > Cyanobacteriia > Cyanobacteriales > Microcystaceae > JBGTGT01. Next base: position 18,790 of record JBFRWQ010000335.1, read on the forward strand.
TTGATCATAGACTTGACCATTACAAAGAATATTAACATATTCATGGCGATAACCGTTATTAGGAATTTCTTCCCGTTCATCTAATAACTCACTAAAGCGCCACGGTAAATGATATAAGACTCCTTCCACCTTAGCATTTTGATCAGGAACAACATCTAATGCACCACAATTACGTCGTCGAGAATGACGATAAAAGCCTAAACGATAGTTATTTAAAATACCTGTTCCCACCACAAAAGGATAAGTATCTTCCCCTAATGTTCGCTTCAAATCAACAGGACACATACAAGAACCATAGGCAAAATAGTAAAAACTCGGCTCATTAGAGAATTCCCATTGAGTCTGTGGATGGGAATTTTTCGCAATACTTTCTGATAAAATTGGATTAGAATTGTCAGGAACTAAAGTCATTTTTAAAGGATTAATAATTGAAAAAGCTAGTTATGAAGGGTTGCTATTAATAACTAAACTGTTACTTAACTTATCAGCGATACCGCTAATCCATGCCTCATCTTGTTTAGTATAACTACGGGGAGCATTGGCCGCTAAAATCATAGCCCCTTCCTTACCCAAAGGCTGACAAATCATCCCTTGAACATTTTCGGGTAAATAATCAAATTCTACCCGTCCAGGATAAAGTTTCAAATCCACTAAATAGATGGGTTTAGTGGTGTCTAAGACACGCTTTAAGATTGCGCCAGGGATAATTTGTTTATTTTTACCCAAAATTCCCCGTCTGAGTAGGGTTTTTCCTTGATAGTAAATAGCAAGAGACTGGGTTGCTGTATTGGTTAACAAGAGATGGGAAGCCCATGCTAACTCTATTTTTAAGTCATCAGGGAGCGTTTCATCCCATTCAATCCCTTCTTCACCAATCAACATCACCTGATCTGGGGCTTTAGGCTGTATTCTTTGCCAAATTAAGCCAATTAGTACCATAAAACCACAGAGAATGACCCCTACCACATCTGATCTGGCCTGAGCATCCGTTAGCTGTAAGGTAGAGAGACGATTAATCAGTAAAAAAGTGCCACCAATTCCCCCAACCGCAAAGGGTAATAAGCGAATAATGCGATCAGGGTCAGATTTTGCCATAAATGTTAGAGAAGATAAGTTTGAGTTCGCAGTAGTGAATGATTAATAGTTATTAGTTAATTGTCAATTGGTTTAACTAATCACTATCAACTATAAACTATCAACTAAAGTTAAGGTTCTTCACCTGGTTCTAGGATACGTTGGAATAAATAGCCTGTTCCCCTTGCTGTTAATATTAACTCAGGATTACTAGGATCTGCTTCTAATTTAGCTCGCAGACGAGAAATATGAACATCTACGACCCGTGTATCCACATGACGCTCAGGCGTATATCCCCACACTTCTTGTAAAATTTCTGAACGAGAAAAGGGTTCACCTGAACGACTGACTAGCAGTTCTAAGAGGCTAAATTCCATCCCTGTCAGACGAATGCGCTCATCTCCTTTGTAAACTTGCCGTTTATTGGTATCTATTCTAATTGAAGCGATACTAATCACTCCTGAACTAGGAATCCCTGAAGCGCCCTCCTTATCAACTCGGCGCAACACCGAGCGAATTCTGGCCTCTAATTCTTTAGGAGAGAAAGGTTTAACCACATAATCATCCGCCCCTAATTCAAGGCCAGTAATGCGATCGGCCACATCTCCCAAAGCAGTTAACATAATGATGGGAATATCGGATTCTTTACGAAGTTCTTGGCAAACACCATAACCATCTAGTTTTGGCATCATCACATCAAGAACCACCAAATCAGGACAAGAATCATGGAAAATGTCCAGCGCTTCCTCGCCGTCGGCGGCAGTCACTACATCATACCCAATCATTGAGAGACGGGTTTCTAAAATGCGTCGGATGCTGGCTTCATCATCGACAACTAGAATTGTTTCTTTAAAAGCGTCCAATGTACTCAACACTCCTTCGTTAAGTAGAGTTGCAAAATTTGAAGTTTAGTGATCTGTATCTTCTATTTCTAGACTATCTCCTTATTGCTACCTTTAAGCCTCAATTCCGATTTATCTTAAGATTTTTACATTTACTTAAGTCTTTTTTCTTAGCAAGATTAACCCAACGACGGACATTCCTAGCAGTAAACTGGGTTCAGGAACAGATTGAAAGACAATTTCTGTGCCAAAGATCGGATTTCCTGCGAAAAAACCTTGATCAAGGGAAGTCACTTGCCCAGATTGAATGCTAAGATCGGAGATAACAGTAATACTAGGATTACTAATGGCTGGACAACCATTGGGTGCGTTTGTTCCCTCATAGCGTCGGGGATCGGCTACTTGAGTTAATTCTAGATCGCAACTATTGGGAAGAATATTATCAAAGTCAATGGTTTTAGGGGTCGTAGATTGATTACATAGTCCTTCTAATCCTGTTTCATCCATCAACCCGTAAACACTCAGCAAAACTCCAGTCGTTGTGGGGCTAAAAGCATAATATCTCCGTCTGGGCGCTTGTGGAAAGGGATTTTCAACAAAGATTTGTTCTAAGTAAATCGATTCAGTGTCAGCACCAAAACTTCCCCCTGTAATAGTTACAGGACAATTAGACATAGCAATTAAAGAAGTTACGGAGGGATCATCATTAAATTGGGCTTCATTGCTAAAATTACCACTAAACCACTTTGCTGCTTCTTGGGTTTGTTCGAGGGGGGTACTGGTGGTGGTAAGGGCTTCAGCTTTGGGGCAAAATGCACCTAATGTGAGAAGAATTAGGGAAGGATAGAGATATTTTTGTAAAAACATAGATAATAATTCTATTTTTCATCCTTTCATCATAATGGGCGTTTGAGGAGTGTTAGAGAATTTAAGCTTATTTTAAAATACCAAAAGAATGCAACGCCATCCAACTGGTACATCCCAAATTTATACTACGCTACACTAATCCTCCTACAGGAAATCCTGGATCGGGAACAGGCATTAAGATGTTATTACGGGATCAATTAGCCTTTTCTCAGTCTTCCCGTCCTC
>JBFRWQ010000336.1:0-2644 GCA_051439665.1 Microcystaceae cyanobacterium
CCACACTCCCCCCTCTTCCCCATCTCTACCAAAACTAGGTTTTATAAGTCGGATTTGTTATAAGTGGGGGTTTCTGACTCAGATTTATCCTGATCCAAGGTAGTTAAGCCAACAAAGCCAGAGGTTAAGCGCTTCTCGATTTCTGCCCGTTGATTGACTAAGTAAACACTGACTAAGGTTAAACTAACCCCAATCCATTGAAATTGAGTTAACTGTTCTTTCAAGAAAATGTTACTAAATAAAAGGGCAAAAACAGGGGTCAGAAAAATCAAAGCGCTGACACTGGTTAAGTTCCCATTTGCTGCTAAGAAAAAGAATAAGCCATAAGTAACAGCAGTACCAAAAATAGTGGCATATCCCATCCCTAACCAGCCTTGAGGAGATAAATTTTGCCATTGATTGGATTCCCATAATAATGAGAGTACCAGTAAAGGAATTCCTCCTAAAAACATGTGCCATCCCGTTGCAATAACGGGGTCAGTATATTTTTTTACTACCCGAATAATAATCGTGCCAAAGGACATAGAAAGGGCAGCAAAGACCATCAATAATTCCCCACTTTGGACAATATTCTCTAGGGTAAAACTTGATGGGGAAATAGGAATCCCTTGACCTGCTAAAAGACCTGTAATCCACTCATTGGGCAGTCCACAAAAGCAAATACCAATTAAGCCAATGGTTAAGCCAATCCAACCCCATAGACCAATTGTATCGCCAAAGATCCAGTTAGCGAGTAGGGCAACCACAAGGGGTTGAGCATCAATTAAGACTGCACCTAATCCTGCACCTGTATTAACTAATCCAGTGGTGAGGAATCCTTGAAACATTGTTCCGTCTATTAAGGCAAAAAGCACAATCCACAGCCATGCTTTCCATCCTGTCGGTTGGGGAATATTAAAGAGGGCAGCTAATAAAATAACTAAGATTCCTGCAGGAATGAGACGGAAAGCAGCTAAAAATAGGGGCGTGGTGTCAGGGATGATAAATTTCATCACTACCATTGCTGTCCCTAAGAAGAAAAAGGGTGCAACAAGAATAAAAGGAGACTTAGCTAGATTTTGAGGATTAAATTTGAGTTCCATTAGAGTTAAGTCAGGAATAAGGACAAATTAGAAAGAAAATTGTGTTCTGAAGTTGCCTACATAAATCGGTCCATTGCTGCCAAAATTATTGGGGCGCACAATGACATAAAAGGAGGGAACAATAGCAATATTGTTAGTGACAGGATAGAAATAGTTAGCCTCAAATTCATATTGTACTGAACCGTCTCCACCACCTGAGACAAGAAACTCCCGTCCACTGACCACAGAGAAGGGAATGAGATAGGAAAAGGTCGCTTGTGCGCCTTCTTTACCCACATCTGGTAAAGCAAAGCCTAATTGAACTGATTGGGAGTTAACATGACCCTTGCCTCGTTCGGCATTCACAGGGGTTAAATTGGTACTTCCCCAACTATAGCGACCAAATAAACCGAATTTTTCAAACACCGCCCAGTCAAAGTTAAAGATATAAGCATTGGCAAACGCATGACGCAATGCACCGCCAAAACCATCATCTGCTAACCCATAGGGCAGAGGTTCACCAATTGCTCCCCCAATAAAGCCATCAAAGGGGTTAGGCTCAAGACGAGAACGGTTATATAATAAACGGAAGCTTAAGTTATCGGTGGGAGCAATATCTAATTCTGCGGTAATGTTATAGGTTCCACCAAATAACCCCCGTGCTGGATCAGCCGCCGAAGCTCCAATCTCTGGCGGTAAGAATTCTGTACTGTTTCCCACATATCCTGTTTTAAATTGGAAAATATCGTTAATTCTCCACGAAATAACCGCACCTGTCCCCCGATCAATGGGACTAAATTGGGTTGATCCACTACTATTGAAACTTTCTGCACCATTGAGGAAGAAGGTATAACGGTTGTTGTCAAAGTAGCGATAGACTTGAATGCGAGGACCAACGGCAATTTCTAGGTTATCTGTAGCAGGAAAGGTGTAATAGAGATCCCGAATGGTGAGGCGATCGCTTGCTGATGCACCTGTTTGTAATAAAAAGGGTGTACCAGAGGAGTTGAAATAGCCAGCAGAGAGAAATTCATTGGCGGGTGCTGTTCCGTTTCCTGCGGCAAATTGCACCCTTAAGTTATCTCTGCCAGAGAAAGAGGTATCTAAGTTAATCCATGTTAGATAACTGAGGGTTGCTTGAGGGTTACGGTCAACAATGCGGGTATTAGGGCGATTATTTTCGTCTCTAGGGGGGTTAAATTGACTGAACGCATTTGCTCCTTCTGCAATAATATCTTTTCCTCGCCATGCTGTACTGACATAGAAACTGGTTAAACCACTTAATTTAGTTGTGGTTGAAAATTGATGATCTTCGAGAAAGGAAACACGAGACTCTAGGTTATCAACCCTTGCCCCGAATGACGCTAATTCTTGCTGGAATTCTTCAGCTAATTGTTTGAGAATATCTAAATCTTCCTCTAAAATCGCTACATTTTCTTGTAGCAAGCGCTCCATCGTGTTTAAACAGGCATTCAATCCAGCAGCGAATTCCCAACGGGTTAAAGCACGATTCCCTCTAAAAGTACGGTCAGGATAACCTACGATACAGCCATATCGTTCCACAAGGCTTCTGAGCGCTTCAT
>JBFRWQ010000337.1:0-8123 GCA_051439665.1 Microcystaceae cyanobacterium
CTCCCCACACTCCCCTTTCTCCCCACACTCCCCACTCTCTACCCATAACTAGGTTTGTTAAGTCGGATTTGGTATCATACCTCTTTAGGATTAACTGGAAAATAAAATTCCACCCCTTGATCAATTAAATGTTGGTTATTAGCGAGGATTTCCTTTTTAAAATTCCATGCCAAAACATAATAAATATCAGGTAACTCTGTTAACTCTTTCTCAATCACAATGGGTAAGTGCATTCCAGGAGAATATAAACCCCGTCGCAATTCATTTTTCTCCACTAAGCAGTCTAAATATTGCTGACCAATGCCAAAATAATTAAGTAAGGTATTTCCCTTAACAGGTGCGCCAAACCCCCAGATGGTTTTATTCTCTTGTTTGGCTAGATCTAAATAAGCAAGATTTTCCAATTTCATTTGGTTGATGCGCTCTGCAAATTTGATATAAGTCTCAAATTCGTTAGCTTGATCCTCAATTTCTGCTTTAAGTAAGGTTTTAAGTCGTTCTGACTGTTCTTTTTTCCCTTTATGAGTCACAAAGCCAATCATTGAACCGCCATGAATGGGGGATAAATAAGCATCAAAGAGAGCTAAACCATGACGATTTAAAAGAATTTCAACGGTTTTAAGATTATAGTATAATAAATGTTCGTGATAAATTTGATCAAAGGCTAGATTTTCTACAATGCGCTTCATATAGAGAAACTGAACAACAAATACCCCATTCTCATCTAAGGCTTCTCGAATGCCTTCAGTTACAGAATGTAACTCTTCTAAGTGGAAAAAGACTCCTGCTGCGTTAATTGCATCAAATTTACGATTCAGACGCTCAACGACTTCTAGGTTAAAAAAGTCATTTAGGGTAGGAACACCTGCTTCTTGGGCTATTTTGGCAGTGGTGACGGAGGATTCAACTCCTAATACCTCATAACCCAATGATTGAAAATGTTTTAGTTGTGTTCCATCGTTTGAACCAATATCTAAAACCGATTTTTGGGGTTGATCTTGGAAAAAGCGCTGATCAATTTCTTCAGCAATGGTTTTAAAATGTTGACTGAGGGATTTGGTTACACCCGATAAGTAGGTATGATCACCAAACATAATCTCTTTTTTAACAGTATAGTCGAGTTGAACAGTCCCACATTGATGACAATATAATACTCTGAGGGGATAATAGGGTTCTTTTCCGACTTCTTCGGTTTTGAGAAAATGGTTACACCACGGTTGTTGTCCTAAGTCAATGGCTAATTCTAAATCGGTGGAATCACAAACACGACATTCCATAAGGGTTTACAAGATAATTAATTTAAGGATCTTGGTTATAATATCATCTTAAAAGACTTGGAAAGATTGAACCACTTTTTCAAATAGGGGTTTTACGGTTGACCAACGATTTTGGGGTGTAGAAAGATTAAAGGTGTAAAGTTTTCCTCGATTAATCGTTACATTGGCGATATCATGGCGGGTTTTATTATTGGTTAGTTTAACTTGATACTCTAAATTATAGTAAGTTTTTCCTTTATTTTCATAACTTCCCGCCCGAATTAATTCTGCGTCTCTGTTTAAACTAGAATCACCATTTATCTCTTTAAGAAAGCGATAACCCACCTCAGACGGTGTCCCTAAATCTTTGACAGTTTTTGCATTCTCAATGGGGTTAATAATGACGCTTAAATTTTCGGTTCGAGCGACCAAATCATGAAACACTGCATCAACTCCTTCTGATGTTTGTTCCATTTTGACTTGAATCCAACCATCGGGATAGATAAATTGATAACCGTCTTTCGTATCTACATAACTTTGCACACCTGTCAAGGCAGCATTACAACTACTTAAGAAAATGCTTAAAATTAAAACAAAGGTGATGAAAAAAGAATAAAACATAAAATTTTAACTAATTTAACGTGAGTTCTGAGTTTTTCAGCCATAAGAAAGATTGAAACCAAGACAACTATTAGTTTAACTTTCTAGATAGACTTGATTATCTCATGTTTTGTGAAATCTAGGCAAGAGACTAGCAAATTGAAAATGTAGAAAATATATTTATATCTCAAATAAATTTTGTTACAGACTAGGCGAAAAGATTGACATTACAGTTAATTCTAAGTTAGTAAACTGGGGAGATAAAATTAGATCTTTTCCTGAGAAGATGCCAATTTCGTGATAAGAATTATTGCTTAATGCTAAGACTAATACTTGTCCAAGTTGAGGGTCCACTATCCAATATTCAGGGATTTGGCAATCTTGATATTGTTGACGTTTTGCTACATAGTCTCTATCTCTTTGCAATTCCCCTGGACTAACGACTTCAATCGCTAATAAGGGGGGAGACATTGAAAGACGAATGGTATTGCGTTTGGCTAATTGTTGGATATGTTCTTCTCGAATAATTGTTAAATCAGGGTAACGGTTTCTGGGTTCACCTTGCACTTCCAATTCTAATCCTTGTCCTCTTACTCTATCTGTTCCTAATAGTAAAGCAAATTTTAAGAAAAGACGATTGGCAATTTGAATATTAATCCCTGACTCTGGCGGCATTTTTATTAATTCTCCGTTGTACAATTCATATAAATTATCTGTCCCATCGTCATAGGAAAGATAATCGTTAAAGCTTTGGAATCGTTGTTTTACCTGTAGCATTATTTGAGAAGTTTTATTAATCGGTCTTATATTGTAGCAAAAAACGAATTGTGAACATGGTAGAACAAGCTTCTAGCTTGTGACAGGCAAGATGCCTGTGGTACTTTTAATCCTTCAATAACAAATAATATAATTGTCCCGTATGATTCATTAAACCTGCTCTATCCCCTGCTTCTTTACCTGTTCCCATAAAAATATCCACTCTTCCTGCTCCTTTAATAGCGCTTCCCGTATCTTGATCTAAAACATAACGACTGACTTGGCGCATTTCCATTTCCCCATTATTTAGATAAGGAATAGTGGTTTGTAGTAGCGCTAATGCACCAGGGGGCATAATAGATTTATCCGTCGCAATAGAGCGCTCTGCGGTCACAGGAACACCGATACTACCTTGAGCAGGTGCGCCATTGGTGGGACGAAAGAAGATAAAACGGTTATTCCGAGGAATATACTGGTCTAATTTCTGAGGATTTTGTTTAAAATAGTTAATTAAAAGGGGAAGTGTGATTTCATCTTTACTAAATACCCCATCCTCCACTAATTCTTTTCCTAAACTGATATAAGGATAGTCTGTACTGCCATCATACCCAACCGTCATGGTTTTACCATTGGTTAAGATTAATTTAGCTGATCCTTGGACTTGTACCAAATAAGCATCCAAACGGTTACGCATCCACACTAATTCATAACCTGCTAAAGGACCACTACTGGCTGATTTTCCATTAACCCCTTCTAGCACTTGACGGGTAGGATGGGGTTGAGGCCACTGATCAAAATTGCGAGGTTTGCGGTACAAGGGATAGGGATATTCGGCAGTTTTTACAGCACTAGCAGGGTAAATGGGTTCAAAATAACCAGTAAAATGCACTGTTCCCTGCTGATCGTTACCCACCGATTGATATAAGATAAATTCTCGTTGAATCGCTGTTTGCAATTCTTGGGGAGTAGGAGACGTTTTTAAGAGATGACGAAATCTGACTAAAGAACGACGAATGCGATCTCGTGTGATACCTGAGACGGGGTAATTACGGTAAGCATCAATGGCCTTGGGGGTATCAAGATACTTTAAACTATGATCGATCGCTTTAATCATTTTCCAGCGATCGCCTGTCTGGTTGCCAATTTTCCATAACTGTTGGTCTAATCCTAAAGTATTATCTTGATCAATAGAGTTAACGGGTGTTAATAGGGAGGATTGGGAGGTTAAAGGAGTAGGAGAACTGATAAGCATTCCTAATCCCAACAATAAAGTAGCGATCGCTGATTTCATAGATTTAGGTAGTTGACAAGTTAATCATTGATTCTACGACGAAAAGGAAGAAACTGAGTTGCGAAAAGAGAGAGGGGAGTGTGGGGAGTGGGGAGTGTGGGAAGAGGGGGAATAATTGAAACGAGCAAAACTGATAACTGGGGTATATAAACCAGATTTGGGAAAACCCTTCCTTATAAGTCGGAGATTTCCCTAAGATAACCCTAGTTATTTTCTGAATTTTTTTTTATCCTAAAGTTATAAATTCTTTAGACCAGAAACGGAGGCCAACACTATGGCGATCGGTGATATTGTACAAAAAGCTGTATATCTTGGCATAGGACTCGCTTCTTATGCAGGAGAAAATCTCGGTGAATTGCGAGATCAGACCCAAAAATTGGCAGATGAAATGGTAGAACGGGGAAAAATGAATGCAGATGAGGCTCGTAAATATGTGGATGATTTAGTTCAACAAGCGCAACAAGAATTACAGCAACAACAGCAACCTTCATCTAAAACGAGTCAGAGTGAACCCCGACGCATTCAAATTATCGAAGAAGAAGAGGAAAAAGAAGACTCTCCTCAAGAAGATATCGATAAACTGCGTCAACAACTCCAATCTTTACAAGATGAGTTACGCAAAATTAAAAATAAATAAGTTAAGTTGATGCTTAAGATTCATTAAGATACTTATTTTATTCGGCCAACTTGGCCGTTTTCGATTATTGTAAAACTGTTTATTATGTTGGGGTTTAACTACTTTTATGGATAATTGGGAAATCGAGTTAACTAAATTCCTAGATTCTGTCACAGCAACCGTAGAGCAGTTCTTTGATGAGGTGGGTCAAGTAGTTGAAGAAGCAGCCCATGATTTTCAAACGGAAGTATTAGATGAATTAGAACTTTTCATGGAAGAGATTATTGCTCCTATGATGGATGTTGAAATTGACATTAGTGTTGATATTCATACGTCTGATAGCCGTTCCTTTGATTCCTTTGAAGATTTCTTTGATGACTCTGATTTTGATATTAATCCCAAAATTACTCCCTCTGCTAATCATCATCCGGCCTGTATGAATTGTCAACATTTTCATGGCCGGATTTATAATGGTGTTCCCCTTATTTGTGGGATGCACCCCGATGGATGGGAAGGGGAAGATTGTCCTGATTGGGAAACAGATTAAAAGACATGCAAGATGAAGGGATAGCGATAAATCTGATTCGGATTATTTAGCGCTGCAAAAATCCCAATGATTGGCATGATCAGGGTTACAAGTCCTAAAATACCAAGTAATAACCAACCAATTAAAACTAAGATTAAAATGGTAAAAATAATCCCATACACCCACACATTAAGGTGGAAATTTAAGGCTTCTTTGGCGTTTCCTTGGATGATTTCGTCATCAGAAATAACTAAGATCGCAATGGGAATACCAATAGAAACCACCGTTGCACTAAAGAAGATTGAGCCATGACATAGGGCTGAGAGAATTTTTCGCTTGGATAAGTTGTCGTTAATCATATTAGCCTATCTATCGTCTATATCTTGACTTTAACACATACAATAATTAACTGATTCTCTCTTGTATGTGGTTATCCCTACCTGTCATTTCAGTGACCATTTACTACAATATAAAAGCCCCTAGATTAAAGAGGGGACTTGAAACCATAAATTTCGGTCACAAGCTAGAAGCTTATTCTACAAAAACTACTATAGGGACTCTTTTATAAGCAGGTGTCCCACTTTGAGGATCAATTTTCGCTTTAAATAAAACATTCGCTTCAGGATAAAACATAAAAGCTGTTCCTTCTCTCATCCCACCACAGATAATTTCAATGTTATGTAACTCACCTGCATCTCCTCTCACTGTTACTTTTTGATGTTCCTGCAATCCTGCTTTCTTAATATCCATAGCATTCATTAAAATACAATAACGATGGGGCATTCCTCGATATTTATCAATGGTATTATAAACAACTGTGTTATGTTGACCATAACTGCGGCCAGTTCCTAAAATTAAGACAATTCCTTGATCATCCTTGGATAGTCCAAACTCTTTTTTTGATGGTAAAGTTAATTGAGGAATAGGAGTAACAAACATCTGTGCTTTACCCGATGGGGTAGAAAATTTGGGTTCGCTAAAAATACGTCCTTCAATGGTAAATTCTTCCTTCGTTTGATCAATTTTACCTATTTTTTGATAGCCTGGAATGGTTTTAGCTATTAATTCTCGAACATATTTGGTATCCTGTAATTTACGCCAATTAATCGGTGTATCTCCCAAGCAATGATGCGCCATTTCTGTTAGTAATTCTACTTCGGAAATTAAATCCCCTTCTGCGGTAGAAATATGACTTTTCCCTTCATTATTTAACCTGACAAAGTTATTCCCTGACTCGGTGGTGGTTTGATGGGGATTTTCAAAGCGAGTAAAAACAGGAAGAATTAAAGTGTCTTGTTGGGCTAAACCGTGAAAATGTCCTAAATTTGGTTTAGTGGCTACATAAAAGATCGTTTCTATCTGAGATAATGCTCTTTTAGCTTGATTTAAGTCAGGGTTAGCTGCGTATAAATTGCCCCCTAAACATAAAAGTGTCTCTATTTTACCCTCATCTGCTGCATCGATTAAGGAACGAGCATGATAACCCTTGCTAGTATCAATCGAGCGCTCTAAAATCTTTGATAATGCCTGTTTAATCTCTTCTTTAAGTCTGATCGTAACCCCCATTGAGCCAAATCCTTGTACATTGGAATGCCCCCTGATGGGCATTGTTCCTGCGCCTAATTTCCCTGCATTTCCCGTGATTAAGGCAGTATTAGCGATCGCTTTCACATTATCTACTCCATTCCCTTGCTGAGTAATTCCCATCGCCCATGCAAACACCACAGCCTGGGATGTTCCAATCATATAGGCTGCTTCTTCAATTTCTTCTTGACATAATCCACAAGTTGTGGTAAAGGTTTCCCATTCAGTTTGTTGTGCGGTTTCTAAAACTGTTGACCAATTCTCTGTATATTGTTGTAAATAGTCTAATTTGATTAAATTCTGCTCAATTAAGGATTTTTGTATGCCAATTAATAAAGCAGTATCACTTCCTGAGATGGGTTGTAAGTATAAGGTTGAAATATCTGAGCCACCTTTGAGTAAAGATTTAATGGGAAATGCAGGTGAAGCAAATTTAACCAAACCTATTTCAATTTGAGGGTTAATTATAATGACTTTTCCCCCTCTATCCCGTAATTTAATCAATTCATTCATTAAACGGGGATGGTTAGCAGGTGCATTTGAACCGATTAAAACCACACAATCAGACTGTTTTAAGCTTTCTAGGCTGACGATAGATGTTCCTGTCCCGAAAACCTGCTTTAATCCTACTGTAGAAGGAGCATGACACAAATCAGAACAATCTGCTAGGTTATTACTGCCTAATGCTCGCATCATTAATTGTAAGAGATAAGCCGCTTCATTAGAAGAGCGCCCCGAACTGTAAGATGCAATACGATGGGGATCTTTTGTTAAAGCTTTAGCTGCTATTTTATAAACTTCAGACCATGAAATTCGTTGATAATGTTGACTATTTGCCCTTTTAATCAGAGGATAGTTTAATCTTCCCAAGCGATCGCATTTTTGAGAGGTTAATTGTTGTAATTGTTCAATTGTATATTGTTGCCAAAATTCTTGCTCAATAGGCGCTTGTAATTCAGAGGTGATTGCTTCTACACTTTTAGCGCATCGTTGCAGACTTTCCCCTTCTTCATTGATAAATCCGCCTTTTTGTCCTCCTGTTCCCCATGCACAGGCTAAACAAGCGCTTTTATGGTTTAAGGTTTGCCAGAGTTTAATTCCTTCGGGAGAGAGGGTTTTTTCTGCCCAATATTGCAGTACTGGGATTCCTCCCCCTGTTTCGGGTGTGTTGTTATTATTGTCTGTCATAAGCATTGACTAATTGCTATGGAATTAATTATACCAATTCCTCTGAACCCTCAATAGACCTTAGACCAACCTTAAGATTTAATATATTCTTAATATTTCATACGTTGATACTTTTGTTAGTAAACGTTACAGTCTTCAGTATAAGTCAACATTTTTTTCTTTCTTCAGTATTAACTGAAAATACTTATGATAAACAATCTTTGGCAAACTCTGCTACCTGTTCCCAGATTAATTGGTTCAAATACACTAAACAATCAAAGCCACTCAGGAGGCAATCCTAAAACATTAGAAAAACTGATCTTTTTC
>JBFRWQ010000338.1:0-7874 GCA_051439665.1 Microcystaceae cyanobacterium
GATATTGTTCTAGTTTATCCATTGTTCGATAACCTCTTGATTCGGGTGGTAAATAATTAACTTAAGTAGATATTCTCTAATGATTTGATGAACAAAACGAGTTTGAAAAAGAGAATAATAGGTTTCATTGGGAATAGCGAGATATAATATTCTGTCTGGTTCTGTTTCTTTTAGTATAGTGCGATAATTGATAAATTGTCCTAATGCTTTATGAAACTCTGAAATAGCAGCCGTTTGAATAAAACTTTTGATCTCAACTGCTATTTTTTGATTTCCTTTGTCTGCTGCTATTATTTTTTCTGCACCTAGATCAATATACATCTTACCCAATTCGTAAGAAATTCGTAAAGGATCGTGGGTAATTGTCCAATCTTCTTTTTCTAGTGCATTAATAACTGAATTGTGAAACAAGTCTTTAGCGGGCATTTTGACACATTAGTTTTGTAATTTGATAAAGTCAGATGTTCAATTTGATTGTATAGTGATTAAGCGCTGTTGTTCAATCTTTTTGGTTAGAGAAATTAACAATAATAAATAGGGCTTAATTTAAGGATTAGGATTCCCTGTACGGAATAAACCAACCAATAAATCCGCCGAAGGTTGCAGTAATAATAATTAAAGCGATTTGTCGCCAATTTTTTAATTCTCCGACTTTCTCTGCTAAGTTGGGAATGGTATCAATCGCTCGTTTCCATTCTTCCATCCGTGCTTCCATCTTAGCTTGTCCTATTTCTAGATTATGGATTTGCTGAGACATTTTATCCATTTGCTGAGACATTTCTCCCATTTGTTGAGATATTTGACCCATTTGTTGAGACATTTGGACATTTTCTTGTTGAAGTTGATCAAAACGTTGACCAATTAAGTCTTTTAAGACTTGAATATCAGCATCGGTTGCTTTAGCCATTTTTTTACCTATTTGTAGGGTTTACATTTATGAACATAAGGGCGCAAACCTTGCGCCCCCACAATAGTATAGTTTATCGCTTATATGGCATAGCAGATAATAGCTCACTCACTGACTGATAAACTCTCACCCTCTACTTTAGCTGCTAATTCTCGATCCATTTCGCCTGATTGCAGACGATCCATGTAGGATTTTAGATCATTAGCGACTTCTCCTGACATAATGTAACAACCAATTAAATTAGGGAAAGCCATTGCTAATAACAACATATCGGTAAAGTCTAAGGCTGCACCTGTGCTAATACTGGCACCAATAGTAACCCCTAAAATAAAGACAATCTTGGCTACAATTTTGCTTCTTTGACCAAAAACGTAACTAACGGCAATTTCACCATAATAAGCGGTAGAAATCATGGTGGAGAAGGCGAATAAAAAGACTGCAATCGCCAATAAGGTAGGAAACCAACTGATCACACTACCAAAGGCATTGGCTGTCATTACAACCCCATCAACTCCATCTCTGGCGTTTAGATATTCCCCAGTTAACACAATCACTAAGGCAGTCATATTACAAATAACCACTGTGTCAATAAAGGGTTCTAACAAAGCCACAATTCCCTCACGGATAGGTTCATTGGTTTTCGCCGCAGAATGGGCAATAGAAGCCGTCCCAATCCCTGCTTCGTTAGAATAGGCAGACCGTCTTAAACCAATGGCAAATACAGCTAAGAAACCGCCAGCAATAGCAGCTTCAGGCTTAAATGCTGTGGTGATAATGGTGGCAAAAGCGGAGGGAACAGAGCCAATATTTGATAAAATAATCCAGAGACAAGCCAGAATATAAACCACTGCCATCGCAGGAACAAGGGAACTGGTCACCATACCAATCCGCTTAACTCCACCAAAAATCACTAAAGCAACTAAAATAGCTACGGTAATGCCATAAAAAACAGGAGAGATGGCGGGAAAAACATTGGCTAAGGCTGCATAAGATTGATTGGTTTGGAAAATACTAGCAGCAATAACTGTTGATCCTGCACAAAAGACAGCAAACAGATAAGCTAATCCTTGACCAAAACCCCTCATCCCTCGATCGCCAAGACCACGAGTTAAATAATACATCGGTCCACCTGAAATAGTCCCGTCAGGATGAACGACTCGGTATTTTACCCCCAACGTACATTCTACAAACTTGGTAGTCATGCCCAGTATCCCAGCAATGGTTAACCAGAAAATTGCACCAGGTCCACCGAGTTGAATAGCGATCGCTACACCGGCCACGTTACCAATTCCCACTGTCCCAGATACGGCTGTGGTTAAGGCTTGGAAGTGGGTTACTTCCCCCACATCATCGGGATCATCGTATTTACCTCTGACAATTTGAATAGCATGGCTAAACCCTCGCAGGTTGATAAACCCCATTCGTAGGGTCATAAAGACCGCACCAATAATTAACCACAGTACGATGAATTCAATACCATTGGGACCACCGATTGTGAAAAAGAGGAATTTTTCGAGAACAGGAACAAGATAATTGGCAAATAATGTGTCAATTAGTCCAAAGATACCGCTTTGTCCATCTTCCTCGGCTGCCCATACTAAAGTGGGAACAGCCAGTAGGGTAGCTAAGGCGAGCCATAAGGCCCGAGGAAATGTCCTAATCAGAGATTTAAGCATGAGTCTATTAAGGTAGATTAATTAGTCGTTTTTCAAAGATTGTTCAAGTTGGGCAATTTTGTCTAGGGAAACACGACGCAGCACTAAAACAGGGCAAGCAGCATAACGTACCACCCGTTCAGCGACTGAGCCCATTAAAAAGCGGTCTAACCCTTGGCGACCGTGGGAGGGAATAACAATCAGTTGAATGTCGTTCTCATCAGCGTAGTCAAGGATTTCGGAACTAGCATTGCCAATTTTGACCTGTAGATGAATTCCCGTCATTTGATCAGCTTGAGCGCTGTAATGTTGCCAAAAAGTTTCTTCTACTTTTTCAATCCGTGATTCATCTGTTACTGTTTCCCAGACCACTCCAGGTTCCATTGGAGACAATTTGGGGATCACATGAACAACATGAAGGCAGGATGGGTCAGCAACTTGGGTTAAGGCTTCATCTAAGGCTTTAAATGCAGCCTCTGAGAAATCAATCGGCACAAGAACCCGATTTTTACTAAACCAACTCATAATATGGCAATGGATTCTATCGCTATTAAATTAAACAGACTAATCGTAACAATGCCTACAATTGTAAAAAGCTAAGTATTATACATTTTTAGATTTTTTTCAGACTGAAGTTACTGATAAGATGAAGAGATAGTCTTTTATCTATATCAATATGAAAACTTTTGTCATCGGTGATATTCATGGTTGTTTACAAGCTTTAGATACTCTCTTAGATACCATCAAGTTATGCCCTCAAGACCAACTCATTACCTTGGGAGACTATGTTGATCGTGGTCCGAATAGTAGGGAAGTAATAGAGCGCTTAATTTCACTGTATCAAAAAGGACAATTAATTCCTTTAAAGGGAAACCATGAAATGATGATGTTAACCGCACGTCATAAAGATTTTTCTCAATCGGATTGGGTCAATTATTTTGGTCAAGAAACCCTAGCTTCCTATGGTATTTTTTCAGATCCTCAAGCATCGGATATTCCTGAAGAGCATTGGCATTTTATCGAAAAAAGTTGTTTAGACGGTTGGGAAACCCAAGATCATATCTTTGTTCATGCTAATCTTGATCCTCATTTTCCCCTTGCTCAACAGTCTGACTATCAGCTTTTTTGGGAAAAATTTTATCAACCGATTCCTCATGATTCAGGTAAAATTATGATCTGCGGTCATACCAGTCAAAAAGATGGTTTACCTCTCAATATTGGCTATGCAATGTGTATTGATACTTGGGTTTATGGCAAGGGTTGGTTAACTGCTTTGGAGGTAAATAGTGGTCAAATATGGCAAGCTAATCAAAAAGGAGAAACACGAATGACTGATATTTATAAATATAGAATGAATTTTGCTGATTTAGAAACCCTTTATCGCAGAAAACGTAAATTTTGCTAAAAAATGGTAGTTCAATAACTGCCCATACCCAGTCAGACTTATCAAACCCTGTTATGTTAAAGTCTTGAGCGTTCCTCCTGCCTTCTGCCCCCTGCCTAAGCATCAAAGATTTTGGGACTTCCCGTGAAAAGATCAGATCTAAATCTAGTTGATTATCGAAAGAGACTTCTTTTGCTATTCTTAATTTATTTCTATATTAATTTTCTCAGCATGACTCAAAGCGATCGCAAACGGTTAAATTTTATTAGTACATTTATCTGTGCTTGGGCGGGGGTTTTAACCCTTCCTTCTCTGGGAAAAGCAGCAGAAACCGCCACCTCTACTACTGCCGATCCCATTGCTAATTTTAATGGCTTTCAGGCCATTATTTTGGGCATGGTACAGGGGTTAACCGAATTTATCCCTATTAGCAGTACAGCACATCTTAAGGTCGTTCCTGTGGCCTTAGGATGGGGGGATCCTGGGGTGACATTTACAGCAGTGATTCAATTAGGCAGTATTGCAGCCGTTCTCTGGTACTTTTGGGATGATTTAAGTCAAATTACCTTGGGCATGATTCAAGCAATCCGCAAATCAGATTATCAGTCTCAAGAATTCCGTTTAGCGTTGGGTATTGCCCTGGGAACACTGCCCATTATCTTTTTTGGGTTAACCTTAAAGATACTTGTCCCTGACTTAGATAATTCTCCGATGCGAAGTTTAACAGCGATCGCATTGGCTTCCATTGTCATGGCTTTATTATTAGGGGTAGCGGAAAAAATCGGGTTTCATAAAAGGGGATTTGAGGATCTTTCCTGGCAAGATGGGGTCTTAATGGGATTTGCCCAGTGTTTAGCGCTGATTCCTGGGGTTTCTCGTTCTGGTTCAACCATTACCGCAGGATTATTTATGAACTTAGAACGGGCAACGGCGGCACGGTTTTCCTTTTTGTTAGGTATTCCTGCTATTACTTTGGCGGGGTTAGTAGAATTAAAAGATGTGGTAGCAACTGGGTTACAACGAGATACCTTAATTCCTGTTACCTTGGGCTTAATTTCTTCTGGGATATTTTCCTATTTAGCGATCGCTTGGTTGATTCGTTATTTACAAAAGCGAGATACATGGGTTTTTGTTTGGTATCGTTTAATCTTTGGACTCTTGATCTTAGGTTCATTCTTTTTTAAGGCAACTTAGAAATAAGGCAACAGTAATTGCTGTTGTTGGGCTTTAGCCCCATAAAAAGTATCATTAACTAATGCACCCAATGAGCTAAAACAACCAGTTCGTAGTAGGCGCTTTAGCCCTGAGACATCGCCCTAAAGGGCTTACTACAAGCCTTATTTCACCAGCTTATCTAATTGTGGTTGGATTTAACCAGTAAAGAATCTCTGTTTTTAAATTCATTAAATCACGGGATAAGGTTTGTTTAATCCACTGTCCAATGGCATCTAATGGGGTGAAATTACCGCTATTTTGCCACTGGATATCTTGTCCCAAGGGTGTCAGATGATTTCCGTCAATTAATCTAAAAGCGGTCATATTATTAAAGCGCTCTATTAAAACTGGTTTTAGTAAAGCAGTTTGATCAATATCATCATTGTTAAATTTAATCAGGAGATTACGACGGACTTGATAATTTTGGGCAATTAATTCATTAGTTTCTTCAGGAGAGGGGGTGAATTCTAAATTGAGGGTATTTTCTGTATCAATTTGTTCTAGGAAGGGAATGGCACGACGAACGGGATAGTTATTATAAGAAACTAAAATATTTCCTGCTCTTTGAACCGACAAAAGGCTACCAATTAATAAGTGTAATTTACAGCCCATACTGTGGCCAAGTCCATAGGTGGGTAGATAGCGCTGACTAATTTTATTTTGTGTGTACAGTCGTTCGATAATGGTTTCGTAGCGGTTGAGAACAATACGAGCGATCGCTGTATGATCAAAGGTATTGAGAAAGGGTGTGGCGACAATTCCGTAACCTTCTTTGGCCAATTGTTCTAGTAACCAGCGATAGGTGATACTGGGTGCAGTTCCCACAAATGCACCCCCTAAAAAATGAATCATTGCTTTGGGATCACGAGGGATTAAAATCCAACTCCCAGAAATTTCTTGCCATTCCATCATTATGAGATTTTAGCCCTTAAACATACAAGAATTGTTCTGTTTCCTTATTGTAAAACACATTCTTGACTTTTTAAACGCTTAAAATCTTTGTTCTTCCTAGATAACTAGGTAATTTTGTTCTAACCAGTCAAAAATACGATTAAGTTGGGTTAAGCTAATTAAGCCATATTGCCATAGCAGCATAGGTAAATTGCTGTGGTCGGTTTGGGCTTGTTTTTGGACTAAGGCGAGGCAATCGTCAGAAACTAAGAGTTCTTGTTGAAGAAAGTTTATAAATTTGCCAATTTTAACAGATCGGTTCATTACTTTATCAGGTGAATGTCATTATTGCAATAATGTAACAGTCGTTTATAACATCTACATGAACCTTTGATTAAATTCCGATAAAAATGAAAAATGAGTCAGAAAAGTCTGCTTCTCCAATAACCTGAAATGATTGTTGATATAATGGTGGTTCTGACTGTTCACTGAGTACGGGCAGATTTTGTATATTAACCTTTAACTTAAATTACACGAGTTATTGGAACTTAACCTGATAACTGCTAACTGATAACTGAAATGACCCTACTTAAACGCTTCTGGAACTGGTTAACCTCCCTGATGGGGAAATTGGTGGGAATTCCAACTGCTGCTACCCAAAACAATCAAGGAACCGTCAAAACCTTCTCGGATACAGACTATGAATTTCTCTTTTTTCAACTCCTAGAAGGAGTAGCTCATGGATGGCATGGTGGCAGAATCGTTCGCTTTTTTGAGCAATTAGGAGAACAGGGCAAAAGTCGCCATTGGGTGGCTTGGTTAAATCGATACCGAGATAAAGTGTTAAGTTCTTCTGTGCCGAATCTTCAGTTAGCTGCCCGTATGATGCGCTTAGGGGAACTCTCTAGCGCCTTTCCCAAAGTTGAACCCATTGGTAAAACAGCTTATGAGATAGGTCGTGAACTCTATGTTCGTCAATCAGATAGTACGATTTGGGAATATGAGGGACCAGATGTGGAATCTCCTGCTGCTACTCCCCAATTTGAACCCGCTTCTTCTGATAATCAACAAATGGAAACCCTTACCCTAGAGGAATTAATCGCTAGATTACAACAGGATGAGCAGTTAGGGAATCAGTTGGCGCAACAGTTGGGTTTACCCGCAGAAACGGATACACAGACCTTAATTAATACTTTAGTTGCTCAATTTACCCAGTCTCAACAAGCAGTTGATGATCAGCAACAAGAACCTGAAACAGTAGAAGAATGGTTTAATTTGGGGTTACAACAGGCTAATTTAGGCAATTTAGAAGAAGCGATCGCTAATTGGGACAAAGCGCTGGAATTAAACCCCCAATTGACCCAAGCATGGCACAATCGAGGCAATGCCTTAGCTACCTTGGGTAGAGTAGAAGAAGCGCTGCAAAGTTTAGATCAAGCATTAGACTTAAATCCCGAAGATGCTCAAACATTAAACACAAAAGCCCATGTTTTTTATGAGACTCAGCAATGGGAAAAAGCGATCACCTGTTGGGATCAAGTCCTAAAGTTACAGCCTAACTTAGCCCAAGTCGTCTATAATCAGGCTTGTGCTTATGATAATTCACAGCAAATTGCAGAAGCGATCGCCGGTTACAAACAAGCTTTAGAGTTACAACCCGATTTCCCCGAAGCCCAAAGTCGTCTTGACGAATTAACCAGTGAACAAAATTCATAATTCAGGTGATAGAAAGAACATGATCGGAAAATTGTTGACTTAATAAAGAAATAACAGGACAAGCTTCCTTAAGTTGTAAATTACCTGTTACTTCACTGCGAAAGGT
>JBFRWQ010000339.1:0-4624 GCA_051439665.1 Microcystaceae cyanobacterium
CTAGAGAGTTAAGCAAGATCATAATTTGAGTCAGATGTAAAGAACTTTCCAAGGGGGGTTGCTCACTCCATAATTCACCTTGAGCATAGATTATCTCACGGTTCGGGTCACTCGTTTGTGAGGAGAGAGAAGAAATGGATGTCATAAGGGCAATTGAGCGTCAGGATTATCCTCCCATCCTAGCGTCATTTCAGTGACCAATGACCAATGACCAGTAATCAATTGTACCCAATCCTGTTGACATACCTCAGTTACCAATCAGTATATAAAGAGAATTCCTAGCTAATTTGAACAACTTGTCCTGTTTCCGCCGCAGTTTGTGCAGTCGTCGCAACTTGCAGAGCATATAAACTTTGTTCTGGGGTAATGTAAAGGGGCGCTCCCTCCAACAGATGATCAATCACCATTGTGGTATCCTTAGCAAATAAACCTCGTTTAATCCCTAGCTGTAGAGACTTCTCCCCCTTGTCAGTGATTAATGTCCCTTCATTCCCCTTAAAACTTAAAATCCCCTGTTCACCATAAACTTCAAACTCATTTTTACCCTGAATAAAAATATCCCCCTTCCCATAAGTTATGTCCCCTACTACACCATTCTCAAAGGTTAACCGGGCATTCGTTAAACAAGCACGAAAATAATCAGGGTTTTCCTGCTCCCAATCACGATTTTGACAATTAATCGTTGAAACTTTGCCAAATAAATCGATAAAACGGTTAACCCTTGATAAAGCAGACACCAAAGGAAAACCAAACTGAGCTTTATTAAAACTCCATTGGGGAGAAGTATCCCGTTTTGGGGTAAAAGTCGTGTACTTAGCATAAAAAACAGTGCCAAATTCCACTAAATAACGGCGTAGGGTTTGATGGAGTTGCCCCAAAAATTCTAAATGCTCAACGTGCAGTAATTTTCCTGTCTTTTGAGCTAAATTAAGGAGTTCTTGCCCTTCATGCAGGGTTAAAGCCAAAGGATACTCCACAATAACGTGCTTTTGCGCCTCTAATGCCAAACGAGCCATCGGCGCATGATCACAGTTAATTGAACAGATAACCACTAAATCCACATTAGGATGGGTTACAAGATCTTGCCATCTACTTAAGCTAGAAATACCAAAAGTTTGACAAAAATTATCCACATTGGCGGGTGTATGACCTGAAACTAAGGTTAAGTGGGTTCGGGGATCAGATTGTAAGGTTTCAGCACGGCGCTGGGCTACATAACCTGTACCAATAATTGCAACATTTAAAGGAGATGAATTAGACATTTTTATAAGTTTAAATTAATTTCTCGGTCTTCTACCCTCTGATTTGGCTTTTCTGGGCGCAATCTTCGGTGAAATCGCTTGTTGTTCTGGAGAATGACCATTAATTTGTTGGCGGCCATTCTGCACCACCTGTAACATCTGGCTGAATTCGTGGAGAATTTCCCCTAATCGATGTTCGAGGTGGGCTAGACTGCGATCAGCATATTCATCTGCTCCCCGTTGAATTTCATCAGATTCTGCCAAAACTGACTGGCGATGCTGAGTCATTTCTTGGGTCGTCATTTTTCGCATTTCTTCGATTTCCTGTAAGGTGGTTTGTTGAATTGCCTCACATTCACTCTGCACCTGGTGACGAATAGTAGCGGCTTCGGCCTCAGCCTGTTGAATAATTCCTGTTTGCTCTAAGATTTCGGCAGCCTGTTGTTGAGCCGATGCTATCATTTCCTGATAATGAGTTTCAGCCGCCATGCGAATTTGCTGCTCTTCTCTGAGAATCGCTAGGGCTTCTTTGATAGCGCTAGGAATATTTTCTACAATTAAATCGAGTTGATCAATAATCCTTTCTTCATCAATGACAGTCCATTTAGTTAAAGGAATGCGAAAACCTTCAAGAATGCTTTCTTCTAAGTCTTCAATTTGCTGGCGAATATCCATTCCATCGCTGACTGAGTTAAGAGGAACAGAGGGCGGTTGTTGGGATGAATTAGTGAGGGAGGAGGACTGCTTGCGTGCCATAAGATTCAGTACAAATATTTTATCAAAATTAATTCAGTTAAGAGCGCTTAAAACTAGGATATTAACGATAATAGTCCCTAATGTCTCCCATGACATTATCAGGAACAAGGTGGGAGATGTCTCCCCCAAATTGAGCAATCTCTTTTACAATGCTACTACTTAAAAAACTATATTCTTTTTGAGTGGCCAAAAAAACTGGTTCTAACTCTTTCCATAAGGTTTTATTGGTATGCGCCATCTGCAATTCTTTTTCAAAATCAGACAATACTCGTAATCCTCGCAATAAAACGCCAGCTTGATTGGATCTTGCATAATCAACGGTTAATCCTAAAAAATTATCAACCTCAATATGATCAAGATGTTGGGTGCATAAGCGAATCTGCTCAACCCGTTTTTCTACGGTAAAGAGGGGTTGCTTGTTAGGATTACACAAGACAGTGACAATCACTTTTTCAAAGAGTTTGCTACCACGTTCGATAATGTCAAGGTGTCCTAACGTAATCGGGTCAAAGCTACCAGGGTACAATGCAATCACAGGGGTGTTTTATGTGCTAAAAGTCAATAACATTCTATGCTGAATTTTGACACTCTCCCGATTCCGCTTCATCCCTTACTTAAAATATAAGGGCTTTCATGCTTCCGTGTTATTTTGGGTAATAGGGAATTCATTCACTCCCTGATCATTTTTATTAGAGGAGCATTTAGCAATGATCTTGAGTAAGTTTTTGATTGGCGCTGGTTTAGCTGTTGTGATCGTGAAGTTTGTGCTATCTTTATTAGGAAAAAACAATATTACCTGGCTTAATCAACTGGTAGCAGCGATTTTAGTGCTATTTATCGGTTTTGAGTTATTCCAATTAAGTATGGCGGTGTGGGGGCAGTTGAGTTAGGACATAAAAAAATACAACAAAGCAGGGACTCAGTAAGATAACGTAGATGCCCCTGCCTTCTGTTTATACTAAAAATTACGCTTAGTAGAGCGCTTCCTCTTGGTGGGTAAGAATGGTGCAATCAGAAGTAGGATAAGCCACACAAGTTAGAACATATCCTCCTTCCATTTGATCATCATCTAAGAAGGATTGGTCAGATTGATCGATGGTTCCCGCTTCGATTTTACCAGCACAGGTAGAACAAGCGCCTGCACGACAAGAGTAGGGAAGATCAAGACCTTGCTCTTCAGCCACATCAAGAATGTACTCATCATCAGGTACATCAATGGTGTTTTCTCCGTCGGGAGTTTTGAGAGTCACTTTATAAGTTGCCATAATTGCTCCTTAATATTAAGTAAATTGGTTTATAGGACGTAGGGGATAGTTGACACCACCAAAATTTCAGTGGGGGACTGTTCCCATTTCTGATACTAGGGGAAAAGCAACCCCTCTTTCACTGGCATTAGTAATGAGATTATTAATTAAATTTAATATAAGTTTTACTTATAAGCATTGACAGGGGGAATTTACCTTCTACCTTAATTACTATTAATCTTTAAGGTTTAATTCCCTAGCGATCACGAATTGATAAACGTTAATCTATCGTTAAAGTTTGAGAAAATAAATGATTAGTATTATTTATCAATCATCTTCACATTGATGATCAATCACTAACCAATTACGCTCGTTCTACGCTGCCCCAGAAAACGGGTTCTACTCGAATCGCCATAATACTAGAAGGTCTGACGACCATATATTCTCCTTGAATATTTTTGATCGGGACACTGATAAAATCGGTAGAATCTGATTTGGGAACAACATCCATGCTGTACCATTTTTGGAATTCTTGAATTGTATTAAAGCGCACTTCTTCTCGGTGTCCACTTGAAAGATAAAGAAATACGGCAAATTCGTCTGCTTTTCGTGGCATAGTGGGGTTAAACGGTAAAGAGTTAGGGTTATTTAGACCCTTTTACCCTAAGATAACACGAAATATGGACAGAAAATGGGTAAACTTGAAAAGAGGTGATTTTTTAAATTATGAATTATGAATTATGAATTATGAAATGTAGGACAGATAATAGCAAGATTGAGTCAAAACAGCAAGCAGGATGCTCCCATTCCTCAAATTATTATTTATGAACAGTAGAATAGGCATCTTGCCTGTTATAAGGGACTTGCGGAGTAATAGATTACCGACTAAGATCAGGGAGTATATTTTTTATTATGCTCATGTTGACATAAAAAATCAAGCTAAACTTAAAAGATGCAGTGAAAAAGCTAACAGGACACAAAAAAGGTGCAGAAAGATTATTACGTTTTAATGTAGAGGAAGGTTATCGAGTAGAGGGCAGTTTACCTCTCAGTTGGTCTCAACCAGATTTTTCCCCTTTTATTCCCGAATAAATTGAAATAGATTATGCTAGGGGATTACTCTTTAAGTTATCTTCAGATAACGACACTTATTAGCCCTGCCAATTTATTGCAGGGCGGTTAGTAGTGTTGTGTCAAACTAATTTTGACGGTTAAACCTTCCCTCTCTCTTTAACTGAACCTTAAAGTGCAGCCATAATAATGAGGCTGTAGCTATTTCATCTAATCATGCCTCAAGTTCTTTTTCTTTGTACAGGAAACTATTATCGCAGTCGATTTTGCGAAGAGACGTTTAATCACTTAATCACCTCTAAGGGGAAAAAT
>JBFRWQ010000340.1:0-4948 GCA_051439665.1 Microcystaceae cyanobacterium
ATAACAACCGCCCTTCATTGGTCGTTCAATCATTCAGTTTCATTACCATTATCGAGCCAAAATGTAGCGATCGCAGCCTCAAATACCACAGGAAACCGCATTATTCTCAACGGAAGAGAATTTCCCATTGCATGGAGTCAGTGGCAAGAGGGAAATCAAACCAATCTAGGAATTAGTGATCTCGGCGCTAAGGAATTATTAGGGTTAGACTTAATTGATGGAAATTCAGATCATTCTCAATTGATTCAATGGTACGCTTCTGAAGGAGAAAAACCCATCCCTCTCCAAGTGCGTTTACAAAGTCCCTATCGTTATCTTAATGTCAGTCAATTATTAGAACAAAAAGGCATTACATGGTCAACCCAAGGAGATAAATTAATATTATCTGTTCCAATGGCTCAAATTACCAATTTACGGCAAGGTAATCAAACATGGGGACAACGAATTGTGATTGATTTGGATCGTCCCACGGTTTGGCAAGTCAGTCAAACAAAAACTGAAGGAGTGGTAATGATAGAAGGAGTCACCTCTCCTCCCCTTCTCAGTCAATTTCCCTATCAACCCACCCAACCCAAAACCAATCTAGATGAAGATGATCTCGGTAGTGGAAATCCTGATGTTTCCCCCTCTTCGCTGGTTGGTTTGGAAAATACGGGCTCAGTCAGCAGAGTTCGGGTGCAACTGCCCACAGCCCAAGGTTTACGGGTATTTAGTGTCAATAATCCCCCTCGTATCGTGATTGATGTGCGTCCCGACTATGCACCGATCAGAAATATTACATGGCAAGAAGGCATTCAATGGAAACAACAACAAATAACATTAAATGGAGATATATTCCCAGTGACATGGTTAGAAATTAACCCCAAATCTCCCAACATTGCTATTAAACCGATTACCAGTAATCCTAATTCTCTACAAGGACTAACCCCGTTAGTGACAAGGGCGAGAGTATCCACTGCGACGGCTGCTATTAATGGGGGCTTTTTTAATCGTAACAATCAATTTCCGTTAGGAGCAATTCGGCGGGATCATCAGTGGTTATCCAGTCCGATTTTAAATCGGGGTGCGATCGCATGGGATAATCAAGGGAATGTGAAAATGGGGCGTTTAAACCATCAAGAAATGGTAACCATAGGCAATAGACAAAGATTACCAATTTTATTCCTCAATAGTGGTTATTTACAGCCTGGCCTTGCCCGTTATAACCCTAGCTGGGGAGCAACCTACACCCCCTTAACGGATGATGAAAAAGTGGTTACTGTACAAAATAATCGAGTCACTCGGCAAGATCAAGGGAATAAAGCAGGAACATTACGTTTTACCATACCAAGGGATGGTTATTTAATTGTAATTCGTAAAAATGCCGTTGCTTTATCTGCTTTTCCCATCGGGACTACCTTAACCTTAGCTGAACAAACCAGTCCACCAGAAATGGGCAAATTTCCCCATATTATTGGGGCAGGTCCTTTATTATTACAAAATGGTCGTATTGTCTTAAATAGCCAAGCTGAGAAGTTTAGTAAAGCCTTTCAAGCCCAAAAAGCGTCCCGAAGTGCGATCGCAGTTGATAAACGAGGTAATTTAATGATTGTGGCCGTTCATCATCGTCTTGGGGGAAAAGGAGCAAGTTTAGACGAATTTGCTCAACTTTTGCAACGTATAGGTGCAGTAGATGGGTTAAATTTAGATGGAGGAAGTTCTACTTCCTTAGCGCTAGGGGGACAATTGATTGATCGCTCCCCCGTTACCGCAGCGAGAGTCCATAATGGAATTGGGATCTTCTTATCAGAAGAAAAATTTTAAAGTTCGTAGTGAGGGCTTTAGCCCTATAAGCGCTAGATTCTAGAATTAAACTAATAACTATTAAGTAATCACAATGGCTCGTCAACGTCGCAAATCTGATTTACCCAGTAAAATCTGTCCTGTCTGTGGTCTTTCTTTCACATGGCGCAAAAAATGGGCAAATTGTTGGGATGAGGTAAAATACTGCTCAGAGCGCTGTCGTAGAAGACGAAATACACCTAATCCCTAATCTGACTTAGAAAATGAATCGATATTTAAAAGTCTTGCGGTTATTTTGGCAAACTGCGATCGCAGCAGAGCTAGAATATCGCCTTAATTTTATCATTGCTGCACTTAGTAGTTTAACTGGTTTATGTGGTAGTTTATTTGGCTTATTTCTCTTTTATCGAACAGGTTATAATTTCCCAGGCTGGAGTTGGCCAGCAGCCATGACTGTTTTGGGAATGTTTACCTTTTTACAAGGATTTTCAGCCACTTTTCTGATTCCTAATTTGAATCGAATTGTGCAACAAGTTGAGTTAGGAACGTTAGATTTTGTCTTACTTAAACCCATTAGTAGTCAGTTTTGGTTGTCAACCCGCAGTCTTTCACCGTGGGGAATTTCAGATATCCTTTTTGGTTTAGTCATTATTATTTATGGTAGCTCTTCTTTTAACCCCTCTTACACTGATTATTTACTATGTGCTTTAGTCATGGCATTAGGCATTATTATCTTATACAGTATTTGGTTTATGTTGGGAGCAACCAGTATTTGGTTTGTTAAAATTTATAATGTAACCGACGTTTTACGAGGATTTCTAGAAGCTGGGCGCTATCCAATTGTTGCTTATCCCTCTCTTTATCGTTTTTTCTTTACTTTCATCATTCCTGTTACCTTTTTAACCACAATTCCAGCAGAAGCCTTATTAGGAAGAATGCAATGGACTGGGTTATTAGGAGCATTCATTCTCGCTATTTTATTACTAATGGCAACCCATTTATTTTGGCAATTTGCGCTACGATTTTATACCAGTGCATCTAGTTAATAACAGCAAACTATCCCCAAAGCATTTTGAGATGTCGTTGTTGGGCTTTAGCCCTTATCATTTCCCCTCTCTACTTAAGATAAGATATAGTTTTTGGGCTTTAGCCCCTAATTAGGGCTTGCTGAAAAAGTCATTTGGTGGGGTTTTAGAGGCAGGGGGCAGGAGGAGAGATTATGATGATTTAAAAGAGGGGGAAGTGCAGGGTTTTCGAGATATTACATTCCCCTTTCTTGCACTTTTTTGTCTAAGAAGTATCCCAAAACCTTGATATATCATAGGTTTCGAGTTATTCAGAAAGCCCTAATTAGAGGCTATTTAAAACTTAGAATACTTGTAAAAATTTTCTAATGAATATATAATGATAAAAGAAACCCTATCTTTTTAGGTCGAATAACAGATGACTAAAGTAACGATTAACCTACCAGAGTATTTAGTTGAATCTGCACAGCATCTTGAAAAAGCAACAGCACGAGAGATGTCAGATGTTTTTGTAGATATTTTAGCGATTATTTTACCCACTTTGGATCAACCTTCATATACGAAAGACGAAGCTGATATATCTCAGCTTTTAGATTCCGAAGTCATAGAATTAGCTAAATCAAAAATGGATGCTGTTCAAAATCAACGATTAGGAGAACTACAAGCAAAGGGAAAGCAAGTAGGTTTAACAGAAGCTGAAGGATATGAATTATCGATTTTAATATCAATTTATCAAATGGGACAATTCAAGAAATCAATAGCTTTAGCAGAAGCAGAAAAACGGGGGTTAAAGATTTATTAGTATGAGTATTATCCCAGATAATTTACGACAAAAAGTTAGACAAAGAGCAGGTAATCGCTGTGAATATTGTCTGAGTCATCAGGATTATATTTTAGGGCGGTTACAAATTGACCATATCCAACCATTAGCTAAAGGTGGTCTTAATACAGAAGATAACTTATGTTTAGCCTGTGAATTATGTAATCAATATAAATGGACGAAAACGGAAGGTTTCGAGCCAAAATCTGGCCGATTGGTCACTTTATTTAATCCTCGTACTCAACAGTGGACAGAACATTTTACTTGGAGTCTAGACGGATCAGAAATTGTAGGCATAACAGCTTGTGGACAAGCAACAGTTATTGCTTTAAAATTAAATAATAGTCTGGCCGTGATTGTTCGTAAAAATTGGATTAAGGCAGGTTGGCATCCTCCTAAGTAACTTATATCAAACTGATTGCAACAAAGATCGTTAAATTACTTGTTTTTGATACCCAACAGGAGGTCATCTTACAGTGGATAAAGTAAACCAATTTTATCAGATCATTGTGCCAATTCTCCAAGAATATGCGGCGATTCCTTATCGTTACGATGATCTCAAACATAAATTAATTATCAGCAACAATAAAAAAGACTATTTATTAATGACTATTGGTTGGGAAAATGAAGTGAAAGTACATGGTTGCTTGGTTCATTTAGAAATTATTAATGATAAAATCTGGATTCATCGGGATGGTTTAGAAGATGGAATTGCTAGTGATTTGGTTCGAGCAGGTATTCCTAACAGTGAAATTGTTTTAGCCTTTCATCCTCCTAATATTCGTCCTTTTACTGAGTTTGCTATTAATTAGCTTGCTAGGAAAATGCAAGATATAGTAGATTTAGTGACTACTTATTAAGAAAATATTAAGGTAATAGGTCTATCCAATAAAGTGAAATAAGACTCTGTCCCTTATCTCACTTGTCAAACAGGCTGTGAGATAATCGTTTTTTGTATAATGTAAAGAAATGTAAAGAAATGTAAAGAAAGTTGAAATTTATCAAAAAGGTAGTTAACATTGGTAGCCAAGACAAGCAAGACCAATTGAAGCCATTCACTTTGATGGGTCTTTAAGGTTTTATTTGCATCTAACTCAAATCAATTTAGGAAACAAAAATGAAAACATTAACTTACGGTCAACTCAAGGTTGAGCAACAACAACAAGTTAACAACTTAATCGCTGATCTCCAAGGACAATTACCTGAAGAGAAGACTACTGTTCGCTTGGTCGCTCGTGGTGTTGTTCAGCCTGGCGAATTTTAGTAATACGCTTGATTAATTTGCAAGGCTGGGCTGAATTCATTTATTTTAGCTTAGTCT
>JBFRWQ010000341.1:0-3359 GCA_051439665.1 Microcystaceae cyanobacterium
TCGGTGAATGAGGAGGAGATAAGTCTAACTGACGGGCTGCTTCAATCACTAATTGACTGACACTGATAGAATTAAGGTGCAAATCCCCTAATAAGCGATGACCATTTTCAATCGTTTCAATCGGTAATTCGGTTTTTTGTGCCACTAATTGACGAACAACTTCGAGGTGTGAGGTATTAGGTGTTAGGTGTGAGGTGTCAGGTGTCAGGTTTGATGTATTAGGTGTTAGGGTTTGGCTATTAAAGACTAAAATGTTATTGTTATCTCCTTCTGCCTTCTGCCCTCTGCCTTCTGCCTTCATTTCACATGGATTCGCAATAAAACGAGGTTGATAGTCTAAATTAAAGGGACGACTAAATCTATCTTCAAATAATCCTTGATAGTTAACCTTTACTCCATTAACAAACATCACAGCAACCGCTTTTAATAACCCTTGTAAAGACTCACTACCGCTATCGAGAGAAATTACAGGAATATCCGTTATATCCTTGACTAAACGGCTTAATATTGAGCCAGATCCCACTTCAATGAATAAATCAACTTCTTTTTCTGCTACCTTCACTGCATCCATAAAACGCACAGGTGAGGTAATTTGTTCTAATAATAGCGATCGCCAATTAGTCTCAAAAGGCAATTTCTCACCCGTTACGGTAGAAATAACGGTTTTTTGCAGAGAATTTAAGGAAGATTGTTGTAAATAATATTCTAAGGGTTGCACTGCTTGCGCCACTAAGGGAGAATGGAAAGCATGAGAGACAGGTAAATAAACCGTTTTAATATCCTTATTTTGGGCTTTTTCAATAACATCCTTAACCCCTAAGTCTTCACCTGATACAATCGTTTGATAAGGTGAATTAAGTCCTGCAATCTTAACAATACGTCCATTTAATAATCCTCGTACTGTGTCTGCATCGGCGTTAATACTGGCCATTTTACCCGTTGGGCTACCCAATTGTGCCATTGCTTGACCACGAACTTTAGCAATATTAATTAATTGGGTTTCATCATAAGCCTTTGCCCAATATAATGCACATAATTCTCCTAAACTATGTCCTATCGCTAAATCTGCTTTAATATTCAAGCTTTCTAATAGGTGCAATCCGGCTAAGGATGCAGTAACGATAGCTGGTTGAGCAATATTAGTAACAATGTTATTCTTACTTTTGGGTAACTGAGCATTGTTATATAATTGTTTAATCTCTGGAAAACGTCTTTCCCAAAGTCCTCCATTAAGATAAACGGGTGCAGCTTGCCCTGGAAACAGAAAAACAATCTTATTTATTTGTTTTTCGCTATTTATAAAGATATTATTTTGATCTTGGGATAGGTGTAAAGCTTGCGCATCGACAAGGCGATTGGTTAGGGTATCAGGGGAAGATGCAATAATCCCTAGACGATGGGGTAAATGAGGATTAACCTTTTTCGCTAATTCAATGGCAAGATCGGTCATTTCTGACTGGGATATACGAGGAACAATATTTAATAATTGATTTACTTGTTCTTGTAAGTCTTCTTTGCTATTTGAACTGAATAAGAATAACTCTGCATCTTGAGGAGAATGGATTAAACTTTGTTCAGTTAAAGTTAAGCTATGACGGCGAATCTGACTTAATCCCTCTATGATAATATGACTATTAATGCCACCAAAGCCCATTGCACTGACTGCTGCCCGTAAAGGTAAGGAATTTGGCCAAATTTGACCTTCTTTTAATACCTGTAACGTTGCACTATCTTGAGTTAATTTAGCATGAGGGCGATCGCATCCTGTCATTGGGGGGATAATTTGACGATGAACCGCCATTGTTGCTTTAATTAAGCCAGCTATACCCGCCGCCGCCTTAGTATGGCCAATATTCGCTTTAATTGAACTAATTGCCGCTTTATTCTCTGCATCTGAATGAATACGAGATAACACTTCTAACTCGGTTGCATCACCGACGGCGGTTCCTGTACCATGGCCTTCAAAATAAGCAATAGTATCTCCTGTAAATTTAGCCCGTTTATAGGCACGATTTAAAGCAAATAATTGTCCTTCTACTTCTGGGCGAGTAATACCCCCTTTACCATCAGAAGAAATGCCCCAACCTTGAATAACCGCATAAATTCGTTTATTTTGCGCCAAAGCATCCTCATGACGCATTAATACCAAAAAACCGCATCCTTCACCTGGAATAAAGCCATTCGACGCTTGATCATATACTTTCATTTCCCCCGATGCTAATGCACCTGTTTTGGCAAAACCGACTAATTCAAAAGGATCTATACTAATATCAACCCCCCCTACTAAAGCGACATCTAAATCTTCAGCCATTAAGGCCGAACAACCATTGGCTACTGCCAGTAAAGAAGAACTACACGCCCCATCTACGATATATCCGCTCCCTTTTAAGTCAAAATAGTTACAAATCCTCCCTGCGATCGTATTCGCCAGATTTCCCGCTAAAGATTCCTCTCCAATGGGTTCAAATGGTTCTTTAAAGCGTTTTTCAAGCTCATTTAAGAAAATTTGACGTTCTTCTGCCGATAATCCTTGTTTAATTAACTGATCTTCAACTCGATGATGTACATAAGGCCAACGCAATCTTAAAGTATTTGCCCGTGATAATTCCCCTGTGAGAGTATTTCCTAATAAAACCCCTGTTGTTTCCTTCGGTAAATCCTTTCCATCGGTAAAATCTGCATCATGTAACGCCTGAGACGCAATATCTAGCGCTAACCAATGGGCTAAATCGGCAGAACGAAAGGTACTCCCTACTACCTTATAAGCAATGCGATCGAATTCATAGCCCTCAATGACAGCCGCTTTTTGGGAATAGATAGCATCTGGTATAGTTTTATCAGGAGAATAGTAGTCATTTAAAGATAATCTTTCTGAGGGTAATTTACGAAACGCCCGACGCTGAGAAAGAACATTTTCCCATAATTCTTGTGGAGAATGAGCATCAGGATAGAGACAAGCCATACCAACAATGGCAATTTGAGGAGAAGACATTTTAGTTAATAGTGAATAGTTAATAGTTGATAGTTAATAGGTTTCTTGTTGGCTCTTTAGCCCTCAGAAATCGCTCGTATTGGGCTTACTACAAGCATTTTTGACATTGTGGGGCGCAAGGCTTGCGCCCATTTCATTGATAGTGGTACAAGCATCCTGCTTGTTAGGCATTTGATGACAGGCTAGAAGCCTGTACTACTGGAAATTTTGCTTTTAAGGGCTCAATGGCTAAAATAAACCCTCTTAAACAACAAACCAGTGTTAACCCAAAAAACAGCCCAAAAACAATATGAAACATCATCAAGATTCCATAAGCAAACCCTACAGATGCACCAAATATCACTTGATCACGGGGTTTAAGGGGAGT
>JBFRWQ010000342.1:0-5233 GCA_051439665.1 Microcystaceae cyanobacterium
AGTGTGGGGAGTGTGGGAAGAATTGAAACCAGCAAACCAGCCCTAATCAATCAAAATATCCTCTTGAGTCTCATTTTCTGCCCCATATTCCCATTCAATATTAGGCATCGCTTCAAAAGCTTGACGAACATAATCTTCCCAAAGCTTACGAATTTTAGCTAAATAGGGATCACCTAATCGCAACTGTAGAGTATTACGAACTAATAAACTATCCGCTTCATACATCACCATATTAATCGGTGGACCGACAGAAATATTAGATTTCATAGTTGAATCAATGGATAATAAAGCACACTTAGCCATTGCATCTAACGGGGTATCATAAGTAATAGTACGATCTAGAAGGGGTTTACCATATTTTGTTTCCCCAATTTGCAAAAAAGGCGTTTCTTTCGTCGCTTGGATATAATTTCCTTGGGGATAAATCAAATACAATTGAGGATCTTCTCCTTGAATTTGCCCCCCTAATAAAAAATGACAATGGTACTTAATATTATCCCGTTCCAACCATTCCCGATCACGATCTTGAATCTGTCGGCTTTTTGACCCAATATAGTGGGCAATATTATACATACTATTGAGGTTATGTAAATTAACCTTCGATTCTTGATTAATATCCCGCTTTAACTCTGTGACCACCCCCTGCGTCACCGATAAATTACCTGATGAACATAGGAGAATAACTCGCTCCTTGGGTTGAGAAAAATCAAAGAGTTTACGATAAGCTGATGTATAATCGACCCCTGCATTAGTTCGGGAGTCAGCCCCCATCACAATGCCAAAGCGGTTAATAATTCCTAAGCAGTATGTCATACCAAGTAGCTGATTCAGATTAGATAAAGAAGAAAGAATAAATTAACAGCAAGATTGTGCCAACAAAGAGGATGTGGTTCATCCAGTCGTTAAATGTCCAGTCTTTAAACATGATCCTTTTTCCTGTGTGAATAGAAAGTCTTGCCCGTTTATTCTAGTTGATTGTACAAGATTTTGACCACATTATAATCTGAGTAATATTCATCGCTCTACGCCAACCCTCGATTTTATGTTTTGTCGATTTCACGTTGGTTAGGTTAGGACAATGATGAACATCGAAACAGTCAATCAGCAAGCAATCGGCAAGGGTTTTCCTCCTGTCTCCTGCCTTCTGCCCCCTGCCCCCTTCTAGCGATCGCTCCTTAAATCAGATTATTTGCACTCAAAAACAGAAAATAATGCCATCAAGGGACATTTCGGGTAACATCAAAATAGCGTTCTTCTTCTTAGTCATGCTAAAAAGGGGACAATAATCATCTATCGATTTCCTTGACAACCCATGAATGACATTTCCTTTTCCCACGATGACTTTGCCAAAGCCTTAGCCGACCAAAGCTTTAATTTTAACCCCGGTCAAGTCGTTAAAGGGAAAGTGGTGCAACATAACTCTGATGGCGCTTTTATTGATATTGGAGCTAAATCACCCGCTTTTGTGCCATTTAGAGAAGCCTCCTTAGAAATAAAAGATAATTTAGCTGAAGTTTTACCCCTAGAAACAGAATTTGATTTTCTGATTATCCGAGGACAGAATGAAGAGGGTCAAGTTACTCTCTCTCGTCGTCAATTGGCGATTAAACAATCATGGGATGAAATGGCTGATAAAGCTGAACAAGGACAGTCCGTACAAATGCGAGTGACTCGGACAAACCGAGGTGGAGTAATTGGGGAAGTCGGGGGACTACGAGGGTTTATTCCCCGTTCCCATCTCATTGAAAAAGATGACTTAGATTCCTTAGTTGGTCAATTACTCACTGCTACTTTCTTAGAAGTTAATCCTGATACCAATAAATTAGTTTTATCCCAACGACAAGCGGCTCAAGCTTTGGCTATTAAAAAGGTAACACAAGGGTCATTAATGACAGGAAAAGTAGTCAAAATTCAGCCTTATGGTGTTTTTGTTGATTTAGATGGTGTAACAGGATTGCTTCACATCACACAAGTGAGTGGAACAAGAATTGATGCGTTAACCACTGTTTTCCAAATGGGGCAAGAAATTAAGGTGGTAGTTTTGCAGGTGGATGAATATAAAAATCGCATTTCTCTTTCAACTAAAATTTTAGAAGAGCATCCTGGAGAATGGTTAGAAAATGCTGCCAATATTATGGCAACCGCCGAGGAACGGATGGAAAAGCTTCAAGAAAAATTAGATCAAGCAGAAGGGAAAAAAGAATAATTGGGTAAACTGAATTAAAATTAAATTTATTTTTTTTGATTAATTGTTAATCATTGGCTGAAAGTTTATAACATATCCCTAAGATATGAACGCTCTCCTGAATTTATGGTGATCAGTCAGATTTATAGATAGTAGTTAATAGTGTCTAGTTGAGAACTTAACTATTAACTATATTCTTTGATTCTTCACCATCATCTCAGGAGAACTAACAAAGCCTGATCATGAGGATTCGTTCTCTGAAGGAGTAGGTTGATTTAACATAGGAGATAAATAAGCTACTAAAGCGCCCAAGGAAAAACCGATAATATTACGGAATAGAGGAAGAAAATCAGAAGTCCGAGTGACAACAGGTCCGATTCCAAAAGCAAGGAACAGTATTCCCCATAAGGGTGAAAAAATTAGTACCCATTGCCATGCAAAGGATTGATCGGGTTTGCGAGGGATAGCAGCGAAGCCACAAATTACACCACCCACAGCAGAGGTGATAAGGGTGAGAATCCATTGTTCCCTTGGTAAGCCAGGAACAACTAAGCAGCCGTTATTGACTAAACAGCCCTTGACAACCTGTAAAGATTTGACAATTGCGTTATTTTCTCCGTGTTCTCGAATATAGTACATATTGCCGAAACGAGTTTGCAATTCAATCCAAAAGGTGCGGGGAAGTAACTCATAAACCGCATCTCCAATACTGAAAGCGAGAAGGTTTCCCCCTCTCGCATCAGCCACTAAGAGAATACTTTTATCATCAAGTCCCCAAAATTTAATCACAGCACGACCTGGACTGCGATCATACTGGGTTAATACTCGTAACTTCCAGCCCGTTTCTGCTTCAAAGTCCCCAATTTGAGAAATTAAATCCTCTTCTTCGTAGGCGGGTAAAAAGTCGGCTAAATCTACAATGGGTGTGGTTTCTGCGGGTAGTAATTCAGGGTTGTTAACTGCTAATGCGTTATCTGATAGGGAAAACCACAGAACGAGGGAAATTAAGCTGGCAAAAAGACCAGAAATGACTCGTCGGGTGCTGCGATTCTTCATAGTTTAAGTTAAATGAGTGAAACAACAGGTCTTAAAGAATGTGTTTTTTCGTCTGATCTTAATCAAGATGGCAATCTCTTAACAAAACTTTACCTCATTTTAAGGGAAACAGACAAGTTAGATTTTAGTCGTCTGTGGGAGAAGGGCGATCGCTACTCCAAGCCCACCATGCTTGCCCACATTCACAAGAATAAAATTCTTGCCACTTACGGCTATAGTCCTCACTCATAACAGGGGCACGACGGTTGAGCCAGACAGCTTTTGCCTTAGCAGGGGAAGCTTTACAACGGGGACAAGCAAAGGGAATGGCATGAACGGCAGATTTCGTCCAATCAGGAGGCGTGGGGTTAAAAGCGTCCATATTAACAAGGTATAATGAGTTTTTTCTTCTTTCATCATAGGCCAGAGTTGGAAAATTGCTATACTATAGAAATCAGTAACAAAACTTCATAAAGCTTCATGACCTTCCCATAAGGTCTCAAGCCTCCCCTAACTGATCACCGATAACTAATAACTGAAATGACTGTTTCTGGACTTGAGCTAAAACGAATCAAGTATCAACTTAAAAACAACCTACTTTTTGGCAATGATCCCTCGTGGGAGTTGTTTTCTATTCTAACCGTTTATTTTGTACAGGGTATCTTAGGGTTAGCCCGTTTAGCGATTAGTTTTTTCCTAAAAGATGATTTATCTTTAAGTCCTGCCCAAGTCGGCGCTTTGATGGGTGTAGCAGCGATTCCTTGGATGTTAAAACCCTTGTTAGGCTTTCTCTCTGATGGATTACCCATTTTAGGTTATAAAAGGCGCTCTTACCTCATTTTATCGGGCTTACTGGGCAGCTTATCATGGATAGCGCTGGGAACGATGGTGGATAG
Source organism: Microcystaceae cyanobacterium (assembly GCA_051439665.1). Lineage (GTDB taxonomy): Bacteria > Cyanobacteriota > Cyanobacteriia > Cyanobacteriales > Microcystaceae > JBGTGT01. Next base: position 4,117 of record JBFRWQ010000342.1, read on the forward strand.
CGCTCAAACAGCGACCTTAGTTTTACTGATTATTTCCCTTTCTGTTGCTCTCAGTGATGTCATTGTTGACTCCGTAGTGGTTGAGCGCTCAAGAAAAGAGACGTTAAGCAAAGCAGGATCATTACAATCTTTGACTTGGGGTATTTCCTCCCTTGGCGGACTGATTACTGCTTATTTAAGTGGATTCTTACTAGAATATTTTACTAATCAGACGGTCTTTTTAATTACAGCAATTTTTCCCTTAATTGTCACTTTTGTCGCTGTTTTAATTGTAGAATCACCCGTTACCAATGATGGGACCGAAAAGGAATCAGATTCAACCAAAACAGAAGTAAAAGGACATTTAAAAGAAATTTGGCAAACCTTTAAGCAAAAATCAATTTTATTACCGACTCTATTTGTTTTTCTCTGGCAAGCAACCCCTAGCGCTGATTCTGCCTTTTTCTTCTTTACCACCAATGAATTAGGGTTTGAGGCTGAATTTTTAGGAAGAGTTCGCCTTGTCACCAGTTTAGCTGCCATTATTGGCATTTTTATTTATCAGAAATACTTAAAAACTGTGTCCTTTCCCAAAATTTTGGGTTGGAGTATGGTTTTATCCACCCTGCTAGGCTTAACGTCTCTTATTCTTGTGACTCACGCCAATCGTACTATCGGAATTGATGATCATTGGTTTAGTTTAGGAGATAACTTGATTTTAACCTTGATGGGACAAATTGCTTTTATGCCTGTATTGGTCTTATCTGCTCGTTTATGTCCTCCTGGAATCGAAGCAACCTTTTTTGCTCTCCTCATGTCTATCTGGAATCTCTCAGGGCTACTATCTCACGAATTAGGGGCATTATTAACCCATTTATTAGGAGTAACAGACACCAATTTTGATCATCTCTGGCTATTAGTGCTTATTACAAATTTATCGAGTCTGCTTCCCTTACCTCTTATTAATTGGTTACCGAAAGGAGATCCCCAAAAGTTAGCCTCTCAAGAAGCTAATTTACCCCCCAGTGAACTATATGAACATCATCCATCGGGTTCACCCGTTGAGCAAAATTTCTTACCAGATGTTGCACCAGAATTTATCACCATTTCTTCACCGTCGGAGGATTAATCAAATCTT
>JBFRWQ010000343.1:0-6837 GCA_051439665.1 Microcystaceae cyanobacterium
TGAGCGATCGCTGTCTCTAGCCCAGTTTGACAACGGGAGATTCCTGCCATTTGCCAAATTAGATCGGGTAACTGTTGACGCATTCGAGTTAATGATTTGATATCTGGACTTTCTATTTCCATGTCAATTATTTCCACCCCTATTTTTGTTTCCTCTATCTCTGGCTCTAAGGATAACTGGGATAGTTGTGCCGCAAAAACAATACATTCCAACAGGGAATTACTGGCCAAGCGGTTAGCACCGTGAACACCTGTACTTGCTGTTTCGCCAATGGCGTAGAGTCCTTTGACTGAGGTTTGATTGTTCTGATTAACCGTCACCCCTCCCATCCAATAGTGAGCGGCAGGAGACACAGGAATAGGTTCTTTTAGTATATCAATTCCCCAGCGCTGACAGACTCGAATAATATTAGGGAAACGATGAGATATGGTTTCAGGTGGAATCGGACTTAAATCAAGATAGACATGGGAGCTAGAGGGATCGCTTTGAGTTTTTTGTAAATGATTAAAAATTGCCCGACTTACCACATCTCTGGGGGCTAATTCCCCTGATGGGTGGTAATCAAAGGCAAAACGATGGCCTGTTTGATCGATCAGGTGAGCGCCTTCTCCTCGCACCGCCTCACTAATAAGGAAACGGGGAGCGTTGGGTAAGGTGAGCGCTGTGGGGTGAAATTGAACAAATTCCAAGTCTCGAACTTCTGCCCCGATGCGCCATGCTAAAGCCACCCCATCCCCTGTACTCACCTTGGGATTTGTGGTTTGAGCAAAGACTTGCCCCCCTCCTCCTGTGGCTAAAATAACTGCCCTCGCTCTGACCCATTGTATTTTTCCTTGATACAATACTTGAACCCCTTGACAACGTTGATTTTCTAACCAGAGGTTGAGGACAATTGCTTGGGCAAAAATCCCAATATTAGGGCGTTTAACCACCTTTTCTGTGAGGGTACTGACGATCGCTTTCCCCGTTGTATCGGCAGCGTGTAAAACTCTAGGACGGGAATGGGCAGCTTCTAGAGTCATAGCAAGGTGATTATCCTTACGATCAAAGGCCACTCCCAAATCTACCAAGTCAGTGATAGTAGTTGGGGCATTTTCGACCAAAAATTTAACCGCCTGAGCATCACACAAACCTGCCCCTGCGTTTAAGGTATCTTGGAAATGGAGAATAGGGGAATCTTGGGGATTCATCGCTGCGGCAATGCCCCCTTGCGCCCAGTCACTCGCCCCTGTTTTCAGGGTATCCTTAGTCATTAGCGCCACTTGATAGCGCTCGTTGAGACACAGGGAAGCATATAATCCTGCGGCCCCTGAACCAACGACAATGACATCATAGGAAGAGGTTAAAGAAGAAGATAGATCACTCAAGATTTGTAATTAAGATTTGTTAACTAGCTCAAAATTAATATAATAATAGAAAATCCTATTTCTTCCCCACTCATCATAATTCATCATTGATAATTCATAATTCATAATTTCTCTGTTTTGTTACCATAGTGGAGTAAGGCTATTTATTTAAAGAGTGAGGTTCGCTTATGGTAGAATTTAGCGAATTTATGCGCTTTGTGTTTCCCATTTTGATCCTATTAGGTGTGTTTCTTTTCAGAGGAGAACTTTTTGCATTCTTCTTCATTTTGCTGGTGTCTTTCTTTTTTTGGTATTTTTGGTTCAAAATACTAGGTTAACTGACTTTAACATCCTTATCTATGAAAAAATTAATTATTGCAACCAGTAACCCTGGTAAACTAAAAGAAATTGAAGCTTATTTTGTTAATTATCCAGTAGCGTTAGCCATTAAACCCAAAGAAATCGAAATTGAAGAAACAGGGACAACCTTCTTAGAAAATGCTTGTCTCAAAGCATCTCAAGTCGCTCAACAGATGGGAGAATGGGCGATCGCAGATGACTCTGGGTTAGCAGTAGATAGATTACAAGGCGCTCCTGGCATCTATTCAGCCCGTTATGGTAAAACCGATCAAGGACGGATTGAGCGCTTATTAAGGGAATTAGGAGAGACAACAGAACGGAGTGCTAGGTTTATTTGTTCTATTGCGATTGCCCGTCCTGATGGCTCAATTGCGCTACAAACCGAAGGTATCTGTGAAGGGACGATTTTAAGTGCTTCTCAAGGAAAGGGAGGATTTGGCTATGATCCCATTTTCTATGTTCCTGAGTATAATCAAACCTTTGCTGAGATGTCGGCTGAGTTAAAGCATCGTATTAGTCATCGAGGTAAAGCATTTGAGCAGTTACTTCCCCAACTCAGTAAAATTGATTTTTAACCAACTCGATTGTGTCAGCTAAAATGAGGCAATAACCTTAAGTTCGTAGTGAGGGCTTTAGCCCTACTATAAGCTTGATTTTAATAGACCATGATTTGATGTGCCAAGCCGATCCTACATTTTTCTTAACATTTATGCAATCAATTAACGAACTTCTAAATCAGCGCTTTAAAGATGCTTTTATTAAAGCCTTGGGAACAGACATTGAACCCATTACTCCCCTCGTTGTGAGCGCAACAAATCCTAAATTTGGAGATTATCAATGCAATGCAGCTTTACCCTTAGCTAAAAAACTGGGTAAACCACCCAGAGAAATTGCTCAACAGTTAATTAATGCGGTAGAAATTGTAGAAATTTGTGAACCCCCTACCCTTGCAGGCCCTGGTTTTATCAATCTTGTTATCAAACCAATTTTTCTAGAAACACAACTTTCCTTAATTCAAGGAAAAGAGAACTTAGGCGTAGAAAAAGCACAGCCACCCCAACAAATTGTCATTGATTTCTCTAGTCCCAATATTGCTAAAGATATGCACGTTGGTCATTTACGATCTACCATTATTGGTGATTGTATCGCTCGTATTTTAGAATTTAGAGGTCATGATGTTTTGCGCCTTAATCATGTAGGAGATTGGGGAACACAATTTGGTATGTTAATTGCTAATTTAAAAGAACAATATCCCGATGCTCTAACCCAAGCAGATGCTTTAGATATAGGAGATTTAGTCACCTTCTATCAACAGGCTAAGAAGCGCTTTAAAGAAGACGAAACTTTTCAAGAAGTTGCTCGTAAAGAAGTCGTTAAACTGCAATCAGGGGAAACAGAAACCCGTCAAGCATGGCAACTACTTTGTAATCAATCACGCCGAGAATTCCAATCTATTTATGAGCGCTTAGATATTAAATTACAAGAACGAGGTGAATCTTTTTATAATCCCTTATTATCTCCTATTGTTGATTATCTAGAAAAACAGGGATTACTAACCGAAGATCAGGGAGCGAAATGTGTATTCTTAGAAGGATTTACTAATAAAAACGGTGATCCCTTACCCTTAATTGTCCAAAAATCAGACGGCGGTTATAACTACGCAACTACTGATTTAGCTGCTTTAAAATACCGTATTGAAGAAGACAAAGCAACCCGCATTATTTACGTCACGGACTCAGGACAAGCTAATCACTTTGCACAATTTTTCCAAGTGGCTAAACGAGCAGGATTTTTAAATGATAAGATAGATGTTGTTCATGTTCCTTTTGGTATTGTTAAAGGAGAAGGAGGGAAAAAAATTAGTACTAGTGAGGGAGACAGTATCAAGCTAAAAGACTTACTCAATGAAGCGATTAAAATTGCTCGTCATGATTTAGAAACTCGTTTAAAAGATGAAGGAAGAACAGAAACAGAAGAGTTTATTGATAATGTGGCTACTGTTGTAGGAATTAGTGCGGTTAAATATGCTGACTTAAGCCAAAATCGTACCAGTGAATATATCTTTAGCTACTCTAAAATGTTAGCCTTACAAGGCAATACTGCTCCTTATTTACTATACGCCTATGCTCGCATTCAAAGTATTAGCAGAGAGGGTAGTATTAATTATGATGCACTAGGGGATAAGGTCAAAATTTATTTACAAGAGTCGTCAGAAATTGAATTAGGAAAATATCTCTTACAATTTGGTGAAATCATCAAAGAAGTAGAAACTTATTTGCTCCCTAATCGTTTATGTGATTACTTATACGAACTGAGTAAACGGTTTAACCGCTTTTATGAAAACTGTCCTGTTTTAAAAGCAGATGAACCCATTAAAACCTCTCGCTTATTACTCTCTCATTTAACAGCACAAACGCTTAAACAAGGATTATCTTTATTAGGAATTCCTGTATTAGAACGTATGTAAATTTGGGAGCAGGTTAACTTTATTAGTCATATTGCTACCTTACTATGGTGGGCAAAGCACATAAATTTCTCGTGAGTTTCAAAGGCTGATCAGGCTTTGCTCATCCTATGGTTTAAATAATTAGTAAAATTTTTCTACAAAACTTTTAGTTTAACTTATGCCAGAATTATATATAATTAGTGGTTGCAATGGCTCAGGGAAAACGACTACAGCGAAGCAAATCTTACCTTACTTTTTAGATATTTATGAGTATGTCAATGCTGATGAGATTGCTGTTGGCTTATCTCCTTTTCGTCCTGAAAGCGTTAGCCTTCAAGCAGGAAAACTGATGATTAAACGGTTAAATGAGTTATTAAATCGTCAGATTAACTTTGCCTTTGAAACAACATTATCAGGATTGAACTACATTCGCTTTATTAAAAAATGTCAAAATCAGAACTATCAGATTAACTTGATCTACTTCTGGTTAAAGGATCCTCAATTAGCCATTGCGAGGGTTAATCAAAGAGTTGTCAGTGGTGGACATAATATTCCCAGAGATGTTATTATTCGACGTTATCATAGGGGGCAAAAAAACTTAATAGAGTCCTATCTCCCTTTATGTGATACTTGGATCATGTTTGATAACTCTAAGACTGTGACTGAATTAGTTGCAACTTATACATCAAAGCAACAAACAACAATTTATCAACCAGAAATCTTTAACAAAATCCAGCAAATCAATTATGAATGATCAGCAACTCAGTCATTTACACCAAAAAATTCATCAAGGTGTACAAAAAGCCACTGCTGAAGCTATTGAAAAGCATCGAAAATTAGGTGAATCTATTGCAGTATGGCAAGAAGGTGAAGTAGTTATTTTACCCCCTGAAAAAATCCCTACCCTTGAAACGAAGAATGAAGAATGAAATCCTCTCAGTTTTCTAACTTCTGACTTCTCTACCTTAAAATATGCGATCGCTTTGTACTCGCAATTTATAATTTAGAGATGATCAAGTCTTCAATAATCAGTACACTTGATCATGAGTGCCAATATCGACACAAACAACATTATTGTCATGGGTAAAATAAAATAAGATTCTTAAGTCATATTCTAGACTAAAACTCCATAAGTCCTTAAGCTTGCCCGATAGTTTATGAGTTTTTAAACTTTGATCAAAAGGATTGTCTTTAAATCTCTCTAATTTCATCTTAAACTTTCTTTCTAAACTTGTATTTCCTTTAATACGCTTCTTGAAAGATCGTTTAAAGCTATCACTAAAGCTAATTTTAATCATTAATCCTCTAAAGACTCCATTAAGTCATCAATATCAGAAGTAAAGTGTAAGTTACCTTCTTTTTCCTGTTGTTTAGCTGCTAAATAATTTTGATGAATTTCCTGTCGTCTTTCTTCACGGAGATACTGGACTAAAAGCTGATGAATTTCCTCTTTTTCTTCTAAAGATAAGGTCTTGATCGCTTCTACCACATCACTAAAACTCATGATGATCACTCCTAACTCAACTCAGTCATAAACTCATATTAGCTCAGATCTGACATCAATTCCAGAAAAGCAGGGTAAAGCTCAAGCAAGTCACCTGCTATAACTTCTGACTTAAATATGCGATCGCTTTTTACTGACAATTATAATTCATAATTCATAATTCATAATTCACAATTCATAATTTATACCTATTGTCCAATCAAAGTCGCACCTTGGCCAGCGCCAGCAAACATAATCCAAGAAAGTAGAAAATTAGCGATAAAAATGCCCAATAAAGAGGTAACAACAGCAGCCGTGGTGGACTCTCCCACCCCTTTTGCGCCCCCTCTTGTCGTTAATCCCCAATTACACCCAATAATCGCAATTAATCCCCCAAATATAATCCCCTTAATCGGTCCACTCATAATATCCCAAACCGTCATAAATTGCTCAACCGAGTCGATAAAAACAATGGGAGAAATGGAGTAAACCCCTTGAGCAATAATCAATCCCCCTAATAAGCCTGTAAATAAGGCTAAAATGCTCAATGCAGGTACCATAATGCAGCAAGCAATTAGCCTGGGGACAACCAGATATTCTATGGGGTTAGTATTCAACAAATATAGGGCATCAATCTGCTCTGTGACTCGCATTGTGCCAATTTCAGCAGCAAACGCAGAGCCAACCCGTCCTGCTACCACAACCGCCATCATAATAGGGCTGAGTTCCCGACTCAAAGCGATCGCTAAAATCCCACCAACCGCACTTCCTGCGCCTAATGCTAAAAATTCTCGTGCTACTTGAATGGTAAAAATCATACCAATGACGGCGGCAGTAATCAGCGCAATCACTAGGGATGCGGGGCCAACGGACATCATTTGCTGGATCACATTGCGTTTATCAAGAGGACGGGTAAACATAAAATAGAAAACCCTCCCAGTCAGAAAAAAGGCAGCTAAGGAACGATTTGTCCATGAGGCTAAACCACTAATCTGTAATAATTTGTTCATCTAGGTATCAGGTGTTAGGTTTCGGATTTGAAAGATCAATCGCTGTTCACTGGTTTTTCAGCAAGTTGACATCTCCACGGTTTAAAAACACGTGGATTCTAAACGTTAAGCTCCGACGGGATTAATCCACGTCTGCGCTTGTTTACGATATGATTTAGACAGATTGGTCAAAAAATATCGTTTAGGGACTGT
>JBFRWQ010000344.1:0-3182 GCA_051439665.1 Microcystaceae cyanobacterium
CAATGAGCTTTATGGGCTTCTAGGTTCTTATATAGGGCGGAATTAACTTCTATCCATTGTTGCTCAGTGATTGGTGTCGGTAATGGTTTCTCAAAATGGCGTTCTAATATAAATCGACTCATAATTCTACTGAAAATTGTTGATTTAACTGATTTAAAGTGGTTTTGGCTTTCCAACTTAAGAATAAGGGATTAATTTGCTGTAACTGCTCATAATATTCGGATGCCTCTGTTTGACGCTCAAGTTGAATCATTGTTTCAATGAGTATTCCCGATGCTAATACTTGTTCACTGTGATTATTAACTGAATTAGCTGATAAGAGTGCTTCTGTCGCACGAGTTAACGCTTGTTGTAAATTACCTTGTTCTAAATCCCATTGCGCTGCTATGGTTTGAATATAGGCAAGCATTCGAGGAGAATCTATCGATTTCAAAGATTGAAGAGAACCTTCTAATAAATTAAAGCTTTCTCTCTCTTCTAGTAAATAACGGGCTAAAGCGTCTAACGCAGCAGCATGATATACTTCGCTCCCTTCTCCCATTTGAGCAGAAACGGTAATTAGTTCACTCCCATAATCTAATGCTACCTCTGGTTTTTGCTCCTCTAGCGCTAACATGACTAGATTGGTTAAACTGAGACACTCACGCCAATGATCTTGCACTGATTGGGACTGCTGCCAACTTTTTTGCAGTAATTCGGAGGCTTCTTCTATTTTGCCTTGAAAACGATAGACGATGCCTAATCCTAAGCATACATCAATAGTTTGTAATCCTAAGCGCTCGCTTAATCCTTGTGCTTCTAATAATAAGGCTTCTGCACGGGGGATATCTCGTCCAATTTCGGCTAAACAAGCGCCTGTCTGGGCTAACATATAAGCTTGTGTTGCTGGACTGGCAAAACGTCCCCTTTCTGCTGCGGCTAAAGAATGTTGTTGCACTTGTGTCAAACGATGATGGTCATAACTGAGAATAATCAAAGATTCTAAGCCAATGGCTTCTGCATCCTTTAATCCTCGTAATGAAGCTTCATCAATGAGTTGTTTTAATTCTTTTTCTAGAGATTCCATCTTTTCTTTGCTAATCCCTGTCTTAACATACACTCTTAATAATTTGAGATGTAATGTGATTCGTGTATTAGTTTCTAGAGATTGACAGTGAGAAATCCCTTTTTGTGCGACTTGTGCGGCTTCATGGTAGGCAAAGAGGCGTAAATGACGTTCTGAAGCGGTTAGAGACGCTGAAGCAGCTAATAACCCTTCACCTCCTAAAGACGCATGATAAGCCACATTATTAATCTCATCAGGATAAGAATTTAGGTGTTTTTCTAATGTTTGAGCAATATGGGTATGAAATAAACGACGACGAGGTTCAGACAGTTGTTTATAGGCTACCTGACGTACAATATCATGGGCGAACGTATAGTAACTTTCCTGATTGATGACATTTTCAGGACGAATAATTCTTTGTTGTTCTAATTCCTCTAGCATTGTCAGTAACTGAGGTAAGGCATCATTGGTAATCTCAGCTAATGTTGTGGTTTTAAAACTAGACCCTAGAGTGGCTGCCCAATATAATAAATTACGGGTATTTTCGCTCAATTTTAAGAAACTTCCTTCAATGAGACTTGTTAAATTACTCGAACTTGTCCCATTGGTTAATGCTCTAGCTAATTCTATGGTAAAGAGAGGATTTCCCCCACTATCAGCAAATATTTTCTCTTTTTCTCCTTTTGGACAAATGTGCTGTGCTAGATTTAGGGTTTCTTTTTCATTCAGTGGCTCAATCTGAAGTTGTTGAAGCCGTTGTTCTCGGTGAAAATCTGCCAATAATTGAGATAAGGCTTGATTATGTTCTAATGCTTGCTTTTGAGCAGTAGCAGCAAACAGAACAGGACGATTATTGAGTAATCTAATTGCATAATGCAGAAAGGCTATAGATGCTTGATCTAACCATTGAATATCATCTAACAAAATTAAAATTAAAGGAATTTGGCTAGTCAAATGTTCAATTAATTGAATCCCTACATCAAAGATTCGACTACGGTTAGCTGTATTAACCGTCTGATAGGCTGAATCTAGTAGTAGGAATTCTAATTCAGCACTAAAACTATTATTAGGGAGTGAACGAAGCGCATCTAACCAAATTCCGTAAGGACGTAACTTTTCTGCTTCAAAACTGCGTCCCCAAAGTACATAGCCTGACTCTGATTGAATTTGATGGGCTATTTCTTCTAGCAGACGGGTTTTTCCTACTCCTGATTCTCCTACAAGCATTAATAAGGGACAACTTTCTCCTTGCTGTTTTTTCCAGTTGTTGAGCGCTTCATATTCTTTTTCTCTACCAATTAAAGGAATATTAGAAGTGGGAATTACCTGAGATAAGATAATTGGATGATTGGATTGAGAAGAGTTTTTCTTGATCTTTTGTCTTTCTAAATCTTCATCATGATAATTAGAGGAAACTAATGATTTTTGCTCTATTTTTTCTTTTTCTGTGTCTTCTAGGGTTAAGAGTTTTTCATAAAGCTGACAAGTGGTTGGACTAGGACTTACCCCTAATTCTTCCCGTAAAAGGGTCATACATTGATGATAAACTCTTAAGGCACTAGAGCGATCTCCTTGTTTTCCATAGAGTTCCATTAAGTAACAATAGGCTTTTTCGGATAAAGGGTCTATTCTGAGGTATTTTTGAGCATATTGAATCCCTTTTTCCCTTTCTTGTCCTTCTTTCAAACCTTGAATCAATTGCTCATAACTATAGATCACTTTTTCTTTTAATTCTTCTCGTAGCGGTATAATCCAATCATCATAACAGTCAGGATATACATCTCCTTGATAGAGATTAACGGCTTTTTCCCAATATTGAATCATCTTTTGCTGATTATTGGCTGTTTTCTCTCTCTCTGCTTCTTTAATAGCTTCTTGGAATAAGATAATATCAATAGAACAGGAAGAATTAGCTATCCATCGTAATGTTTTGGCTTTTATTTCTAAAACTTGTTCAATCTTAGGGAATACTCGACGTAAATCATAAATTCGTCTTCTTAAGTTGGCTTTAGCTTCCGTATCAGTTGTCTCTGTCCAAAGTTGAACCGCTACTTGCTGTCTGGAAAGGGTTTGATCATAATGCAAGCATAAAAACGCTAAAAGGGTCTGTAGTTTTTCTGGATAAGACCCACTTATG
>JBFRWQ010000345.1:0-4089 GCA_051439665.1 Microcystaceae cyanobacterium
AAGTTACGGGTCGTATCGTACCACAGTCCTGGTTAACGTAGGCGTAAAAAGGAGGATTTCTACTCAATTTGCAACAGAGCTTAATATTTTGCTTAACAATTCGTTACATTTGAGAATAGGGAGTGTGGGAGATATGGGGAGCATGAATACCTAATTCTTTTTCTTCCCTCTCTCCCCTCTTCCCTAAAGGGGTCGATAGACTTGGTAATCAATATTAGGAAAGATATTATCAATAGCTTCCACTTTTTCTAACCATCCTGAGTCAATTTTGCCCTGTTTAACCTCCTCATACAGTTTATTAAACCTTAGTAGATGGGAACGGGTACGACGCACCGCATAAGGAACCATTGTTCCAGTTCGCATAATAAATGCCCAGTCAGAAGATTGTGCCAGTAATAACTCCCGTGCTGCCTGATTTAACGCTCGTTTTTCCAATTCGTCAGCAGCGTGATGACGACTAATATCAATCATTCGTTCTGTTGCTTTGTGTAGATGGGGATAAATCCAAGCATTTGTTTCATTTAACCAATATTCATGAAATCCTTTATACCCCCAACTGGATTGAGCAGGTTGAGATACCTGTTGGGTGGGATAATTGCGTAAATAATCAGCCAAATGGGTCATATCAAAACTGTTTTGGTCATACCATGCCTTGCGGAATAGATAATCAATAAACCAAGGACCCTCATACCACCAGTGACCAAATAATTCTGCATCGTAGGGAGACACCACAATGGGGGGACGGTGCATCAAACTGGCTAAATGTTCGACCTGCTGCTCCCGATTATACATAAAGTTTGCTGCGTGTTCAGCAGCCTTTTCTCTTGCCCAATAGGGATCATAGAGGTCTTTATCAGATAATCCTGCCTGACGACTGGTAATTTTATGATATTTAATCCCAATATTCTTCCGTTGACCGTTGGGCATAATATAGGGTTTAATATATTCGTACTCAGCTTCCCATCCTAAATCCTTGTAGAATTCCCGATATTCAGGATCTCCAGGGTATCCGACTTGAGATGACCAAACTTGTTGGGAAGATTCGTGATCTCGTCCAAAGGCTGCCACACCTGGTTCTGTGTAAACAGGTGCATAAGTGCCAAAACAAGGGCGAGGTTTGCCATAGAGAATGCCATGACCATCAATCAGGAAGTAGCGCAGGCCAGCATCTGCCAGCATCCGTTCTACCCCTTCAAAATAAGCGCATTCAGGCAACCAGATTCCTTTGGGGGGACGGCCAAAAGTTTCCTCATAATGCTCACAAGCCACCTTAACTTGCGCCCACACCGCTTGAGGATACATTTTCATCAAGGGAAAATAACCGTGGGTTGCACCACAGGTAATGATTTCTAGGTTATTACTATCTAGAAATTGCTTGAAAGCCTTGACTAGATTGCGGTCATAACGTTCCCAAGTTTGACGAATGGTCTGGAATTCGTTAGCATAATATTCAGCTAAGTAGCGGATATGACCATTATGCTCGTTATAGTGTATTTCTTTGTCGATTAACTCTTCTAATTTACTTAAGTGTTCATCATAGCGATCCTGTAGTAAGGGATCTTGTAGCATGGAAACCAAAGGAGGAGTCATGCTGATGGTCATTTTAAAATCAATCCCATCTCGTTTTAATCCTTCAAAAACATGAATCAAAGGAATATAAGTTTCTGTAATCGCCTCATAAAGCCATTCTTCTTCTAATACATAGTCACTTTCTGGGTGGCGAACGAAAGGAAGATGGGCGTGGAGGACAAGGGCAAGGTAGCCGAAAGCCATAACTGTTTTGCGATCCTAGATAGCTGTGAATAGAGTTTTCAACATAAAAGTTGAACTGATTTTATACTCTTTTTAGATTTTAAAATAGAGGTTGGCCAAAAACACAAAAACTTTTCGGTGATTTCATCTTAGATTGGTTGTCTATAATGGAATCTCTGGTGACTTTCCTCTGCTTGATTTTCCAAAATCTTTTAGAATTAGGAGCAAGATTGAGGGATACCCTCTCTGTAGCCCTTGGTCTTTTTCTGAGTTTCATTCATTTGGAGCATCTGTGCTAGAATTTCATGAGACAAACCCTTACCCCAATCAAGATACTTCTGAGGCTGTGTCTATCCAACTGCTGCTGTTTCTTGATGATCGTCCAACTTCGCAGAAATATATTCGTCAGGTAATGAGTAACCTTGAGCAAATTGCCCAAGATGTGCCATACACCTTAAAAATAATGGAAATTGGCGAACATCCCCATCTTGTTGAACATTTTCGCTTAATTGTTACCCCTGCCCTCATTAAAATTTTTCCTGAACCTCGTGAAACTTTGGCAGGAAGTAATATTGTTTATGGACTAGAAAGATGTTGGCCTCGTTGGCAAGAGAGTTTAAAGCAACAGATGTCTCAGGGAAGTAACGGCGAAGGCACATCAGGAGTGATGAGCAATTCCCTAAGTTATTCAGCAGAGTTAATGCAAGCCTCAGATGACATTTTTCGCTTAAAAAAGGAAAAAGAAGCTCTTTTAGAACAATTAAGATTTAAAGACCAAATCATACACATGTTAGCCCATGATCTCAGAAGTCCCCTGACAGCAGCTTCTATTGCGGTTGATACCTTAGAAATTACGGATACACAAAAAAGATCTGAACGAGTTCATCAAATCAAAAAAAATATTTATCAACAGACTAAAACTAATTTTCAGACCATGAATCGAATGATAACTGATCTTTTAGATGCATCTAGAACAATGAATGGTCAATTCACCTTAACTTATTCAGAGATATCATTAAAGGATTTATCAAAAGGAATATTAGCACAATTGTATGAACAGTCGAAAGCGAAATCATTAAAAATAACCCATGATATACCTCAAGATTTACCCTATCTTTATGCAGATGAAGAACTCATTCGTAAAGTGATTGTTAATATTTTAGAAAATGCAATTAAATACACACCAGAGCAAGGAAGTATCACTCTGTCTATTCTACATAAAACAAGACAAAAAGTGCAAGTGAGTATCAGCGATACGGGTCTGGGTATTCCTGAAGAAAAACAAGAACAGATTTTTGAGGGTCATTTTCGGTTACAACGGGATCAAACCAAGGAAGGATATGGGTTAGGATTGGCATTGTGTCGCAAGATTATTCTGGCACATTATGGCCGTATTTGGGTCGATAGTGTTCCTGGCAAAGGAAGTTGTTTTCATTTTACGTTACCCATTTGTGATTAATGAGGGTTTGTTGAAAAAGTATTTGCCATATAACTCAGGCTCGTCACTGTCAAACTTATACTAATAATCTTTTTGAATTATCAAATGATATTGATGTTTGAGATAAATCTTCTTTATTTAAGTTCCCTGGCGCTGTCGTAGTGTTTCAGGCAAATGAGAGCGATCGCCCATCGTATGAACCAGTGGACCATGTTCAGCCATTTCTATAATACTCACTGATGCAACGGGCATTCCAATGCGATCACGAAATCGTCCCACATCAATCCCTAATAAAGAACATAACATAATGCGGATTGTTGATTTGTGGGATACCACCAACACATTCCCCGTCTCGTAAGTTTGTTCAATTTCTTCTAACACTCCTGAACTACGCCGTGCAATATCAATTCCCTTTTCTCCACCAGTTGGTGCATTCCAGCCTGGATCAGCTAACCAGCGCACATATTCATCATGAAATTCTGCATTAACCTCAACAGGTGTTTTCCCTTCCCATTTTCCATAAGCAATTTCTTTTAACCCTTCCCGCAATTGGGGTTCAATTCCCACCAAATTACAAAGGGGAGTAACCGTTTCTAGGGTTCTTTGTAGGGGACTCGCATAAATCGCTGTCCAAGAAACCTCTTGATAGGTTTGGGCAAAATCTTCTGCCATTTTCTTCCCTTCTGGGGTTAAATTGTCTAATCGACTGCAATAAGTACCTGTTTGGCTAGATGTGGTTTCACCGTGTCGTAAAAAGTAAATCTTAAGACTCATCAAAAAAATTGGTTTGAAACCCCGTCCTTTGAGGACGGCTTTGCTGTTTAAGTCTAACACTTCACAGAAAAATGTGTTAGAATGTGAAGCATGGAAAAAGCCCAGTCCTATCGATTTTACCCAAC
>JBFRWQ010000346.1:0-11601 GCA_051439665.1 Microcystaceae cyanobacterium
CAAAATGCCACAGAAGAGACAAAACATTGGCAAACGCCCCATCTCAAAAAAGCGATCGAAACCATGAAAGACATCCTTGATGGAGAGCCAATTATTCATAAAGGATTCAAAGTTATCTAATCATCAACACTCAATCAGGAGCTTGACAATGAGTAAAACCATTTTAATTACTGGTGCAGGTTCGGGTTTAGGTTATGGTACAGCATTAGGTCTAGCTAAAAATGGACATCAAGTGATTGCCACCGTAGAAAATTGGCCACAGGCAACTCAATTAAAAGCAGATGCTCGGCAAGCTGATGTCAAATTAATCGTTGAAAAACTAGATTATCTTAATAAAAATGAGCAGGATCATATTGTCAATAAATATGGTCAACAGGTGGATATTTTTGTCCCCAATGCAGCAACAGGAGAAACCGGACCTGTCGCTGAAATTCCCGTTGATCGTATCCGTCATGTTTTTGAAGTCAATGTATTTAGTACCTTAGAACTTGCCCAAAAATTTGCTGCTATTTTCGCCAAGCGAGGGTATGGCAAAATCTTCTTTACCTCTTCTATTGTTGGCTTTTCAACCTTTCCCTTTCTAGCGCCTTATGTGTCCTCAAAACACGCTTTAGAAGCGATCGTTCAGCTTATGCGTCAGGAAATGGAAGAAACAGGGGTTCAAATTGCTACGATTAATCCAGGTCCTTTTCGCACTGGGTTTAATGATCGTATGTACGAGACATTGGATCAATGGTACGATCCTCTGAAAAACTTTACCCCAGAAAAGTCTATCCGTGAGATACAAGCCCTGTTTGGAGGAGAAGAACTACAGCTAGATCCTCAGCCGATGATTGACTTTATGGTGCAAGTTATTCCCCAAGATAAACATAAATTTCGCAATGTTTATCCTGAAAGATTTATTGAAAAGGTCAAACAATACCAGAGCAGTCTTTGGGAGATGGAGACATCTTTTGAACAAGCTCAAGGTAAACAACAATAACTATTGTATAGGAGATTAGAAAATGACTGAGAAAGACATCCATCTTTATACCGCTTCCACCATGAATGGTTGGAAACCCGTTATTTTCCTTGAAGAAGCAGGTGTGGAATATGACCTCACTTATATCGACTTTTCTAAAAAGGAACAAAAAGCGCCAGAGTATGTCAAATTGAATCCCAATGGACGCATTCCCACCATTGTTGATCGCTCTAATAATGATTTTGTGGTGTTTGAGTCGGGGGCAATTTTATGGTACTTAGCCGAAAAATATGGTAAGTTTTTACCGTCAGATGCTAATGAAAAATCCCGCACCTTACAGTGGTTAATGTTTCAAATGGCGGGCGTGGGTCCAATGATGGGTCAAGCCATGTATTTTCAGCGTATTGCTGCCAAACAAGGTCATGAAGATGAATTTGCGATCAAGCGCTATGTAGATGAAAGTCGCCGTTTATTAGAAGTTTTAAACACTCATCTTCAAGGTCGTCAATATTTGGTCAACGATGAATTTACCATCGCCGATATAGCCACTTATCCTTGGGCAAGGGCTTATTATTGGGCGAAAGTGTCTGTGGAAGGTTTACCCCATCTTCAAGCTTGGTTTGAGCGTATTGACCAACGTGAAGCTACTCAACGAGCGCTAGAAATTCCTAAGCCTTATTGGGCGTTTTTTGGCAAAGGAGATATTGAAGCCCAAGAACGAGAAAATGCGGCTAGATTTAAAAGCGACGTTGTTTCAGTAACCAGTAACCAGTGACCATTTATCTCAAATGTCAAGTATCATTCTTGTTATGAATTTTTTTGGTATTTATTGTAGAGTTTATCTACAATTTTCCACTCTTCCTTAACTTTTATTAAAGAAAGAAAATCAATAAAAGAATGGGTTTCAAAATTCATCATGACTTTCACCATAGCAATATTATCGGCTTGTTCAACACTAATAATTTCGGTTGTATGACAAGAAGTTCCTCTTTGCTGAACAAAGTTAACAAACTCTTCTAATGCCATTTGAGCATAATCTCCTGAAGGAGATGCTGTTTTCAGTGTAGCAGTTGGATAAAAAGCTTTTTCAAGGAGTGTGCGACTCCCTTGTTTAGTACCGTCAAAATAAGCTTCTACGGTTTCAATAATGGCTAAAAAATCCTGACTCATAAGTTCTCCTTGGTTGACTAAACGAAACTAGACTAAGTATGGGTGGGACAGAGCTTGTCGTAAAAAGGATCAAACATTAGAAGGAAAAAGTTGCCCTAATAGTACCGATCCAGATACTACTGTTTCTATTATCATGATTAGGATTAAAAACGACATAAGTACCTGGCGTAATTAATAGATTATCATTAATGGGAAAACGATATTGAGCCTCTACAAGAAGCGACGTATCTGGGTCAGCCAATCCTCCTTCTATGTAAGTAGCTTTTGGTGGCATACCAACTATTAAACCAATAACACTTCCCTCTTTACCAACATCAAGCAGTGCAAAAGTTGTCGCCCACGTAAAAATTTCAGCATTGTCTCCCTTCCTTTTTCCCGCTTGAGCTTGTGCGTTAGCATAGCCAAACCAAGAGCCTATATTAATTCGCGAAGTAGGTTCCCAATTAAAGGTAAAACCCGCCCGATGTGCTGAAGTATCATCTCCAAAAGGATTATCTCCTAAAGGGCTTCCTAGCGTATCTGTCAATGTTACATCTTCCTCCGTTTGGAAAGAATAAGTATAGGTTAAGGCAACTTTAAAACTGGGATTTACAGTCCAATTTAGCTGACTAGATGTACTAAAAGTGCCATTGAATAATCCATTACCTAGCTCTGGCGAGTTAGCTGTATTAGTTGTATAACCCACATCTAAACTGACATTATCACTAAATTTAACATTGCCTGCTAGTGCTTGATTCGATGTTAAGAAAGGATAGAGTAAAACGTTGTATGCTCCAAAAAATGACAGTGAACCTAAGCTAGTATGGACGAACAAGGGATTAAGGGCATCAGCAAAATCATCAAAGCTTGAATGATTTAATCCCACAAAGAGTCGAAAATCATCACCTATTGGTGTAATATAGCGAAAATCATGAATTCTTAGGCTATTTTCAGTATTTCCTCCAAAATGTAAGGCTGTCATTCCTGTTCCTGTATCGGGTTGTCCAATATTCAC
This sequence comes from Microcystaceae cyanobacterium, assembly GCA_051439665.1. Taxonomy (GTDB): domain Bacteria; phylum Cyanobacteriota; class Cyanobacteriia; order Cyanobacteriales; family Microcystaceae; genus JBGTGT01. The sequence goes on from JBFRWQ010000346.1 coordinate 3,126, forward strand.
ACCTTGTAGTCGCGTAAATAAAATATCTTTCCCTGTAAAGCTTGTACTTAGAATCACTCTAGAGCGGTTGCCTAACGTCGTTATATTATCTAACTCACCATTACCATCTGCTCTATTTTGACCAAAGCTTTGTCCTAAGTTAAAAACAGCTTCACCATAAAGTTTAGTCGTAGTAGAAAATTGATGGTCTTCTAGAAAAGCTGTCCGACTTTCAAGATTATCGACACGGATGCTCAAGTTGTCTAGTTCTTCTTGAAATTCAGTAACTAATCGCTGCAAGATTTCAATATCTTGCTGTGCAACCGATACATTCTCTTGTAGAAGACGTTCTATTTGATTGAGACAAGCATTCAAGCCCGCAGTGAATTCATAGCGACTTAAAGCTTGAGTCCCTCTATAAGTAGAATTAGGATAGCCAACAATACATCCATAGCGTTCTACTAATCCTTGTAGAGCTTCATAAGACCAATCATCAGGAGAAACATCTCTTAGCTGGGAAACCTTGGGGATTTGAGCGATGATTGGCTGGGGTTGAGATACAATTAACGATTCAATCTCTTGCTTAGAAAACAATGTCGAACGCTTTTGTTCATTTATGTCTGAGAACGTCATATCTAATGAATTTTCTGGGAGAGAAGATACAATAGGAGTAGCGACTGTTCTTGACAAAAAGAAAAGGTTCGGGACTAACGCACCTAAAGCTAAACAGGATTGGAAAAATCTTGGACTCTGAATAAACTGTTTTAAGTTAACAACGTTCATAAACTGCTCCTCTACCTATTTTTAGATTTTTAAGGATTTTTTGCCAATGAAACTCTTTAATCTTTGAAATAATGAGGTTTATTCCCCTTTAACCCTCAAGCTTACCTAGTGGGTTAATATTGATTACAAAAGTTATCAAAGAGAATTAGAGAGGTGGCAATAACTCCTTAAATTCTAGGACATCAAACAAGAATTGCTTGAAATTGCTTGACTAAAATTGACAATTGAGGTTCATCAAGGATCGTATAATGATTTCCTTGTAGTGTATATTGTGTTAAAGCTCCTGTAGTCAATTTATTCCAATCATGTTCTTGAAGACCCTTTTCTGATTGGCGAACTTTTGTTTCATTTGCCCACCAAAGATGAATATCTCCTTGATAGGGCTTGGGTTGATAGCGATACATAGCGTAATTGTTGGCTTTGAATATCGCTAACAGTTGGCGCATTTGCTGGGAATTAATCTCAGCCGGAAACACATTATGTAACTTTGCTTGCTCTAAAACCAAGTCTAATTGTTCTTCTGGTGCAAGAGAGCGAAGATGTTCAAGAGAAATCCCAAGGTCTTGATGAGCGATCGCTCCTAAGTCTTGGGCTACAGCAGCCACTAAGTTAGCATCCTCAAACATTACCTTATTATGACTAACATTTGGGATATAGCTATCAATGAGCCCCAAAAAGGAGACCTTTTGTCCCATTGCTGTTAACTGTTGTGCCATTTCAAAGGCAATAATTCCTCCTAAAGACCAACCCCCTAAATGATAATCGCCATCAGGCTGAATGGTTCGTATTGCTTGAATATAGCGAGTCGCCATTTCTTCAATTTGATCTAAAGGACTTTGTTCACCCGTAATACCAATAGACTGTAGCCCATACACTGGTCGATTTGTGTCTAGTTGTTGAGCCAAGTTAAGATAGCATAGAACATTTCCTCCGACGGGATGAATTAAAAATAACGGTTTTTCTGTGCCTTGTCCTTGAATCGTAACTAACGGCGAAAAATCTTGAGTTTGACTATGTTGACGGACTAAGGGAACTAACTGTTCAATGCTTGAATACTCCAACAAAGTCGCAAGATGAATATCTGACCCCATCTGGTGTTGAATACGACTAATGAGACGCATTGCTGATAAAGAAGTTCCACCTAGTTCAAAAAAGTTATCTTTCACACTAATGGTCGAGATATTTAAAATTTCAGACCAAATTTGTGCCATCTCAAGTTCCAAAGGATTTCTGGGTGCAGTAAAGTTTGTGTGACTAAAACTTTCTGATAGTTCTGGTTCAGGAAGTGCTTTGCGATCAACCTTACCATTATGACTTAACGGTAAGCGATCTAACGGGACAAATATGGAGGGAACCATATACTGAGGGAGTTTCTTCGTCAGAAAGTCTTTTAATTCTTGAGCAGATGGAATTGAATCTCCATTAGGACAAAAATAGGCAACAAGGTGCTTTTCTTCTTGTGGTTTTCCAGTTACCGTAACGATACCTGATTTAATTTGAGGATGTTCTAGTAGTAGTGTTTCAATTTCGCCACACTCAATTCGATACCCTTGAACTTTAACTTGAAAGTCTTCTCGTCCTTGAAATTCAATATTTCCATCTGGTAGATAACGTCCTAAATCGCCAGTTTTATAGAGTTTTTCTCCAGTATGAGGATTATTAACCCAACGAAAACTTGTTTTTTCTGGATCTTTCCAATAACCTTTTGCTAGTCCTACTCCCGCAATATAAAGTTGACCTGTTACCCAAGTAGGACAAGGTTCAAATTTATCATTGAGAACGTAAAACCGTTGATTGGTCATGGGTTTTCCATAGGGGATACTTGACCAATCAGGAGAAACAGTTTGAATGGGATAAAGAATTGACCAAATTGATGCCTCTGTTGCTCCTCCTAAACCAATCACCTCAATATCTTTAATTAAGTCTTGAATTTGGGTGGGTAAATTAAGGGGAATCCAATCTCCACTTAACATGACTAATCGCAGAAAGAGAGAAAAATCGTCAGAAAAATTGGCTTCTTCTACCAAAAGCTGCATTAAGGCGGGTACAGAGTTCCATAATGTCACTTTGTATAGTTCTAATAATTGAAGCCAGTGACTCGGTTCTTTGGTTTTATCAGCATCGGGTAAAATAATTGTGCCTCCTGCTGCTAAAACCCCAAAAATATCATAGACAGATAAATCGAAGCTAAGAGATGATAAAGCTAACACTTTATCTTTATTTGTCACCTTAAAACGTTGATTGATATCTAAAATCGTGTTTACAGCCCCTTGATGATCAATCATCACCCCTTTAGGAAATCCAGTAGAACCAGAGGTAAAGATAACGTAAGCTAAATCATGAGGTGTTTGAAGCGATTCTAAGGGTTCTAATGTTTGAGGAGTCTCGTTAAAGGTATCAACTTCAAGACATTTTTGAACATGAATCAGACATCCTAAACACGATTGAGTTAAAATAAATTTCGCCTCACTTTGTTGTAGCAGTTGATAGCGACGTTCTTCGGGTAAATCCGCATCAATTGGGACATAAGCAGCACCAGCCATTAAAATAGCGAGTACAGCAACTACTTGCTCCCATCCCTTTCTCATCACGACTGCTACCAATTGGTTGGGTTGAACTCCCCAGTGACGTAATTGATAAGCAATTTGTGTCGCTTTTTGATAGAGTTGCTCATAGGTAAACTTTTGCTCTGTACTAATGACAGCAAATTGATCGGGCTGTTGTTTGACTTGTTCTAAAAAGAGTTCATGTAAGCATTTTTCAGAAACAATAGCATCTGTTTGATTAACTTCTTGCTGTTGTATTTTTTGCTGAGTAGATCGGAGATCAAAGCTATCTTGCTGCCAAATTTGAGAATCTAATGCCAAATTTTCCAGTAAAGCAAGGTAAGCTTCAAACATTTCTTCAACTAACCCTTGGGGAAAGGCAGCTTTGACAAAATCCCAATTAATGATTAAAGCACCATGAGTATCTTCATAAAGCTGATGATCTAATAAAACTTGAGGAACTTGTAAACTTCCTTCAATTTGATCAAGGGGTAAGAAGCCGGGGAGTGTATTACCTCGCGCAGGAGTATTATCTAAAACACTAGCGAAGGTAAAAGGCATAGTCGCACGAGAGATTTTTCCCTGTTGTCTGTTAATTTCCCGTACAATGTCAACACCGCTAACTAAACTATGTTGGAGATCCTTTCCTAGTTGCTTTTGTAGTCGTTTGGCTCGCCCAACAAAGGAGTCTGCTTGACGATGATCCACTTCCAATAGTACGGTTGAGCTAAAATTGCCCACTAACTTATTGACTTGAGAATGCAACGGCAAACGATTAAAGTGCAACAAATTTATACAAAAATGGGATTTTTTACTCCATGTTGATAATATTTGAGCATAAACGGTACAGAGAGTAGAGCTTTGGGTTAAACCCGCTTTCTTGATCCCTAGTTTCAGTTTTTGCCAAGTTTCGGGAGTTAATCGCTTACTTAAGCGGACAAATTTATGATTAATCTTCGATGTTGACGATTGAACTAAAGGAATTTCCGGTGCCGGTGGGAGAGTCTCTATGCGCTTTTGCCAGTAGGCCATATCCTGCTGATATTTCGCCGATTGTTGTAATTCTCTTTTAGCTAACACATAATCGCGAAACGATAAAGTCAACGGTTCTAGCTGAATATGGGGATTATCATAAAAGGTTGCCCATTCTGTTAACAAAATGCCCGTGCTTAAACCATCGAAGAGTAATAAATCAAAGCTGATATGTATTCTTACTCGTTCTTGGTCAATTAAAACCGTTCTTAAGTCAAATAGAGGCCATTGATCCGTTTGAAAACGCTGATGAGCCATTTCTTGACCAATTTCCTCATTTTCCGTCTCAATTTCCTGTGCTGATTGTCCTCGTAAATCTATTACCTTTATTTCATAATCGGGAACTTCAGAGATGATTTTTTGCTGTCCATTGGGCAACATAACGGCTCGTAACATCTCATGACGTTTGACTACTTCCTGCCAAGCTTTACTTAATCGTTTGGGATCAATGTTTTTTCCCTCAAATTCCACATAAGAATGACTAGGAATACTAAACTCAAAGTTAGGGGTGCGTCCCATCCAATAAGCTTGCTGAATATCATGGAAAGGAAAAGGTTGATGACGCTGTTCAAAATCAGGATTGATCAATGGGAAGGGTGAATAACCACTTTGCCGTTTTTTGTCGTCTCCATTAGAAGTTCCCTCTTGATCAGAGCTAGACAGTAATTTTGCCTGTTGCAAAAAGGACAGGATGTCTGATTTATTCTCTTTTAATAACATTCGCAGTTCATCGGTTAATGCCCCTGGTGGCGCACTATAGCGCAATGACTCCCCTTCACACCAAAGCTTAATGTCCAATTGGCGTAATTGACTAAATAATTGATTAATTGTCATTAGATTTCTCCTTCTTCTCTGACTAATGAGTTTTCGGTTTCAGCCGAAGCTGAAATAGGTGCAGCATCTGATGCCCAAAGCAGACTTTCAATGATTAGATTTCTCCTTCTTCTCTGACTAATGAGTTTTCGGTTTCAGCCGAAGCTGAAATATGTGTAGCATCTGATGCCCAAAGCAGACTTTCAATAAATTGAGCCAGACTTTCAATAGTTGGTTCTTCAAAAAGATTACCAACGGGGAGTTCTACTTGAAAGGCTTCACGGACTTCGGAAATAATCTGAGTAGCGAGTAAAGAATCTCCTCCGAGTTCAAAAAAGTTATCATGAATGCCTACTTCAATAATTCCTAAAAGATTTTGCCAAATATTAGCAAGGGTTTTTTCGGTTTCATTGTTAGGCGCAACGTACGGGTTACTCAAGTCAGGTCGAGGATAGTGTTTTTGAGGTTCATCTGAACCTGTTTGCGGTTTTAAACTATCAAGGATAGAGTTAACACCCAAAGAATGGATATTTTGAAGCTTGCTAGAGAGATCAACGGTTGAAATGACGAATTGACCCATTGGATTTGAGAGAATTCGTTCCCACACATCAATTCCTTCTGATGGTAGTAACGCATTTTTGAGTAATTTATTTTGGGCAAGGGTCGTGACAACATTTAAGTTTCGATCTTCTCTTGGTTTAGAGACAATACGAGCAGATTGTTCTGCATTAGAATTAGGGGTTAGTTGACTCGCACTCAGTTTTTTGAGTGTAAAGTCTTCAATCTCAGCAAGCAGCATTCCTTGAGCATCTGTTAAGGTTAAATTGAACTTCAAGGTGGCTTGGCTCAAGGCCGGATTTTTTTGATAAGTAACATAAACGTAAATCTGATCAGTCAGAGGACGTTTAAGACTCATACGTTTGTAGGACAGGGGAAGATAAGAAAATTGATTTTTGAAGAGACGGATAAAGCCGGTTGCAAAGTCTAGTAAAGCCGGATGCAGTTGATAATCATTTGTATCTTTTTTATAAGCCTCAGCTAATTCTAAACAGGCTAATCCTTGATTTTCGCCGATTTTAACCGACTTTAAACAATTCCATCGGGGACCGAGTTCAATAAAGACAGATTCAGCATCTCCTGTTTCTTCAATGAGCACAGATTCCTCAAAATGAGTCAGATGAAAGCGACCTAAATTCTCTTGACTTAGAGGATTCATCACTTCTAGCTCTTGACATTGAGCATCAAACTGATTTAGGTCAATCTGGGTTGAGGTTTCTGATGGTAGCCCGACAATTTCTCCTTTAGCATGATCTTTCCAAGGACTATTAGGAGTGGAAACACGACTTTTAATTAAAAAGTTCCATTCATTGTCTTGAGAGCCTTTACGAGTGAGAATAGTTTGTACTTCGGCGGTTTGTTCCTCTTTTAAAATTAGAGGAGCTAAGAAGTAAAGATTATGGATCTCGATTGTCTTCTGATTGGCAGATTGGCCTAAAGCAGCGATCGCCATTTCCAAATAAGCAGTTCCGGGAACCGTTGCTTGATTAAGAATTTTGTGATCTTTTAAGATCCAATAATCAGCCACTCGTAATTGAGTCTGATAAATTTTTTGGTCTGCACTATCAACAACACAGTAATCTAAAAGAGGATGATTCATCTTTGTGGCTGATTCAATATCCACCTCTTTTGTCGCTTTATTTGGCTTAAATCGCTCAAAGGAATGGGTTGCCATGCCTAATTGCTGCCAAGTATCCCAGTTAATCGAGATGACTGGCGCATGAGAACGATTACGTTTATAAAAGGCAAAAGCATCCAGAAAATTATTCGCAGCACAATAATCGACCTGACCTAATCCTCCTAAAATTGAAGTTAAAGAGGAACATAAAACCCAAAAATCTAGAGGAATATTGTCAAGCACTTGATCAAGGACTAATGTTCCTTGTACTTTAGGCGAAAATACCTTTTGGACTTCTGTTAGGGTTTTATTTTGAATTAGTCCTCCACCTGGGACTCCTGCTGCGTGAATCACACCATGAAGTTCACCAAATTGAGATAATGATTGGTCAATGACCCCTTGCATTTCCGGCAAATTTGCTACATTAGCCGAACAGACGAGAACTTTTGCTCCTAAGTCTTCTAATTCTTTGACCTTCGTGATTTTTTTAGCTATCTCGTTATTTTCTTCATTGCTCGCTAACCAATCATCCCAAGTTGTACGCTCAGGAAAGGAAGAACGACAGGTTAGAATCAGACGAGCTTTAACGGTTTGAGCTAAATACTTAGCGATGGTGAGTCCAATTCCGCCTAATCCTCCTGTAATTAGATATACGCCTTGATCTCGTAACTGAATCTCAACATCGTCCTTTTTCTCTAAAGGATAGGGTTCAAAAGATTGAATCCAACGATAAGAACCTCGATAAGCAACGACAGAATCAGTATCAACATGGTGTAATTCTTGAACCAGTTGTTCTAAATATTTTTCTGATGTATGACTTTGCGAATTATCAAGGCTAAGATCAACACTACGGGAGCTAATATTAGGAAACTCTTGGGTAATAACTTTAATCATGCCTAGTGACAATGCTTTCAATGGACATAATGTTTCTTGTCCCGTCACATCCTGTAAATGATTAGACACAACAGTTAGTTGAACTTTTTGGCTGATTTTCTGTTTTCCTAACGCTTGACAGAGGAAAAGTAAGCTATCAAAACTTAAGGTTTCCATATTGTCTAGTGATTGCTCATCCAAAGCGACTGCTTTTTCATTTGTCACTGTCCAACAATGAACAATTTGACTAGGATTTAATTGGTTGGATTGTAGATTTTTGACTAACATATCGTAGTCATTGGGATTATTGGGATTGATTCCATATTCCCAAGAATTAAACTGAACAAATTCAGCGCTCTCTTTTACTTTGATGAGATTATAGCCTTGAAGCTCAAGTTTTTTCGCTAATTTTTCCCCGAAGCCTAATTGATCGATAAAGATTAACCAACATGATGAGTCAAATGTTGATGTTTCTGCTAAAGAAATCTTTTTCAGTGCAGAACGCTTCCAAGAGGGAATATAAAACCAGTCTTCGACCTTTAACTTTTTGTCTAAAGAATGTGTTGACAGTCCCAAATCACTGGCAGAATTACCTGAATCTAACCAGTAACGCTGACGTTCAAAAGGATAGGTAGGAAGGGGAAGACGACAGCGTTGTTGTTCCTGATAAAAATTCTCCCAATTAATCGTACCTCCTGTTAGCCAAAGTTTGCCCACTGTTGTTAACAAAAACTCTAGATCAGATAGATTATCTTTAGGATGGCGAACACAAGAA
>JBFRWQ010000347.1:0-18064 GCA_051439665.1 Microcystaceae cyanobacterium
CACAATCTTCCCTTTCAGCTTGAATATCGCTTTCAAAGGGATGGCCAAATGACTTGGGTTTGACATCTCCACGGTTTAAAAACGCGTGGATTCCAAACGTTAGGCTCCGACGGGATAAATCCACGTCTGCGCTTGTTTACGATCTGATTTAGACTTAGGAGTCAAATAATATCGTTTAGGGACTGTCAATAATCCCTGATCGGACTTGGATAGATATAAATCCACCTGTGCCGTTACTTTTTAACTTGAACCGTACGGGTTTTTCACCGTGGAAGGCATTCCTATCATAGCATATAACTGAGGGATAAATCCCTCCACCGCTCGGCTACCACGCCTTCAAAGGACATGGCTATCTCTCGCTCGTTATTTTAGGTATGGACAAGCGGTGGCTGAAAAGGATAGTGAGGGGCGATTGATTGGTTATGTTGGCACAATCACAGACATTACCCAACAAAAGAAGGCCGAAGTAGAACAATGGAAGATAGCACAAGAACTACAAGAACTGAATCAAAATTTAGAACAACAAGTGGTAATAAGGACAGAGAAATTAAACCAGACGGTTGAGGAACTAAAAAAAGAAATAGCTCAACGAACTATTCTAGAAGAAAACTTGCGTCAGATGGCTAAAAAATTAGAAAAAGCATCTCAAACTGATGAATTGACTCAAATTGCTAATAGAAGAAGATTTAATGAAGTATTAGAACAAGAGTGGCGCAGATCGCACCGAGAGCAATTGCCCCTATCTCTGATTCTATTTGATGTAGATTATTTTAAACCTTATAACGATTACTATGGTCATCCAATGGGTGATAAATGTCTGAGTCAATTAGCCCAAGCAACTCAGGGAGTGGTTGGTCGCTCTACGGATGTGGTCGCCCGATACGGGGGAGAGGAATTTGCTATTCTTTTGCCTAATACGGATCAAACAGGAGCAATTACCATCGCCAGGCAACTCCAACAAGCGATCGCAACCTTGGCCATTCCTCATCAGCGCTCGGAGGTGAGTGAGGTGGTTACGGTTAGTATGGGAATCAGTACTATTATTCCCTCTGATCACCAACCCTCATCATCAGACATCTTAGTTAACCAAGCCGATCAATTTCTCTATGATGCCAAACACCAGGGGCGTAATCGCTACGTTTGTACTTAAAATTTAAGTGAACAAATGGAGACGAGACGGCCAAGAAATGTTACAGTTAGCGAATATATGGAAAAAAAGGTTTAGTGATTGCGTATGAAAGTTCTGGTTATTGGTGGTGATGGCTATTGTGGATGGGCAACAGCCTTACATCTTTCTAATAAAGGATACGAAGTCGGTATTCTCGACAATTTAAGTCGGCGACATTGGGACGCAAAGTTAGGCGCAGATACCCTAACCCCCATTGCACCGATTCAGAAGCGCTTGCAACGTTGGCAAGATTTGACTGGAAAAACGATTGATCTCTATATTGGGGACATTACAGACTATTCCTTCCTCAGTCAGTCCCTCAGAGCGTTTGAACCCGAAGCGATCGTTCATTTTGGAGAACAGCGATCAGCCCCCTACTCGATGATTGATCGTGAACACGCTGTTTTTACCCAAGTCAATAATGTGGTGGGGAATTTAAACATTCTCTACGCCATCAAAGAAGACTTCCCTGACTGTCATTTAGTGAAGCTAGGGACAATGGGAGAATATGGGACACCTAACATTGATATCGAAGAAGGCTATATCACCATTGAACACAATGGCCGAAAAGATACCCTTCCCTATCCCAAACAACCTGGTAGTTTTTACCATCTCAGCAAAGTCCACGACAGCCACAATATTCACTTTGCTTGTAAGATTTGGGGCTTAAGAGCCACTGATTTAAACCAAGGTGTGGTATATGGCGTTTTAACCGAAGAAACGGGCATGGATGAGATGTTAATCAATCGTCTGGACTATGATGGTGTCTTCGGAACAGCCTTAAATCGCTTCTGTATTCAAGCAGCGATCGGCCATCCTTTAACCGTATATGGAAAAGGAGGTCAAACCAGAGGCTTCTTAGATATTCGAGATACAGTGCGCTGTATTGAAATTGCTATTCAAAATCCTGCTGATGCGGGACAATTCCGAGTCTTTAACCAATTTACTGAGTTATTCAGTGTGGGTGACTTAGCCATGATGGTGAAAAAAGCCGGGATTGCGATGGGATTAAATGTGGAAATCGCTCACCTAGAAAATCCCAGAGTTGAACTAGAAGAACATTATTTCAACGCTAAAAATACAAAACTGCTTGATTTAGGGCTACAACCTCACTATTTATCCGATTCTTTATTGGATTCTTTGTTGAACTTTGCTGTTAAATACCAAGAACGGGTAGATAAAGAACAGATTCTACCGAAAGTGTCTTGGAGACGAGACAAGTAGCGCTTTAATAACAACAATTGGGTGGGATCTTCCCACCTTTTTTATTTAACTTTTATGGGAGAATCAAGGAAATGTTCAAGGTAGTTTTAGTCAGTTTTCTATTAATAATGCTCGGTTATCTGTTAGGATCAATTCCCACTGGTTATTTAGCAGGAAAATGGCTGAAAGGGATTGATATTCGTCAGGAAGGATCGGGATCAACTGGGGCAACAAATGTATTGAGAACTTTGGGCAAACCAGCAGCTATTACCGTCTTGGTAATTGATGTCTTGAAAGGAAGTTTAGCAGTATTGGGAGTTAGGGTTTTTTATGCTTATGTACCGATGGAGATATTGCCGAATAATTGGCAAACATGGTTAATTTTAGGGGCAGGTGTAGCTGCTATTTTAGGTCATAGTCGTTCTATTTTTCTCAATTTTACAGGTGGAAAATCAGTGGCCACCAGTTTAGGGGTATTTTTAGCCATGACTCCCATCGTTGCTTTGGCTACTCTTGGTACATTTTTACTGATGTTAGGAATATTTCGCATTGTGTCCTTGGGGTCAATTGTGGGTGCGATCGCAGTTATGATTTATATGGTATTAGCAAGCGCTCCTTTACCTTATCTTCTCTTAGCTATTTTTGCAGGACTTTATGTTCTGATTCGCCATCAGAGTAATATTAACCGCTTAATAGCAGGGACTGAGCCAAAAATTGGTCAAAAGATACAGAGTCAAGAGGGAGCGAGTTAAAAGAGGGGAGAGTTGCTTGAGTTTTTATCAGCAATTCCTTTGGGATTGACCGAAGTTGAGATCAGTATTTTTTGACGACCATTTGTTAAGCTTAATTGATAGGAGGTTAGCTCATGAAACTTAAAAAAATACTATTAGAAAAAAGAGAAGAAATTCTCAAAATTGCATCAAAACACGGAGCATATAATGTGCGGGTTTTTGGTTCGGTTGCAAGGGAAGAAGATGATGAAGATAGCGATATTGACTTTTTAATTGATTATGATTTAGACAAAACGAGTTCTTGGTTTCCCATTGGTTTAATTTTAGAGTTAGAGGATTTGTTAAATAGAAAAGTGGATATTGCAATGGATGATTCTTTACATTATTTTATCCGTGATAAGATCCTTGAAGAGGCGATTAAGTTATGAGAGATAATCGTATTTATCTAATCCATATTCGAGATTGTTTAGCAAGGATTAAAGACTATACATCTGAAGGAAAAAAAGCATTTTTTGAGGATTTAAAAACTCAAGATGCAGTAATTAGGAATCTTGAGATAATGAGTGAATCTGTCAATAAGTTACCGTCTCAATGGACAGATGCTTATCCTGAACTGGAATGGGACAAAATTAGAGGTCTTCGTAATCGTTTAGCTCATGAATATCTTAATGTTAGTCTTAAGATCATTTGGGATATCATCGAAAATGATCTACCCGATTTTGAGACAACCATTGAAGCAATTGCACAACAATTTTGGAATACCTAGTAAGGAATAAGCTTACTATGCCATGCACCATATAATCTATCAGGGATTGATGCTGCCATTTGATCCTCTGGCTAAAACTCCAAGACTCAATCACTTAAAGATAGAGGAATTGCTATATAATAACCGTACCATTGCTTATATAGATGGTTCATTTGGATGCACATTGCTTGGTTAGGGAAGAAATCGCCCTTTTGTGGAAACGTTACCTATAGTCGAGAAGTAACAAATGCTTTACTGGATCGGGGCTATCATGTCAGTTTTTTGCATTTTGCTCAAGAATCGTCCCAAGATGATACTTGGCAATCTTGTCATGAAATTATCTTACCCTGCTTTTATAAATCTCAGGTTTACACCATTCCTACCCCTCGTTCCAGTCAGGTATTAATGGAAGCGCTACGTCAACTACAACCTGACTTAGTTCATGTATCCTTAACCCTTTCTCTACTCGATTTCAAGCTTCCTGAAATCTGCAAAGCGCTTAATCTTCCCCTTGTCGCCACTTTTCACCCTCCTTTTGACAGCAAAATTCGCAATTTCAAGTCCAGTACCCAACTCCTCACCTATCAACTCTATGCGCCCTTTTTAGCCCACTATGACCAAGTTATTGTCTTTTCCTATCTGCAACGGGACTTATTGGTGCGTTTAGGTGTTCCTCAGAGCAAATTATCTGTGATTCCTAACGGTGTTGATACCAATAAATACACCCCTCAATTTTCCGCCATAAAATCTTACTTTAGAGCTGAACGTCTTTTTGCCTATTTAGGGCGCATTGCCGCAGAAAAGAATGTAGAAGCACTCCTTAAAGGCTGGAAACAAGCCAATATGGGAGATAAAGCTAAATTATTAATTGTCGGTGACGGACCCCTCAAATCCAACCTGATGCCCTTTTATAATGAAGCAGATGGCATTATCTGGTTAGGATTTATGGCTGATGAACAAAAGCGCATTGATATCCTACAGGGAATTGATGGCTTTATCCTTCCTTCGTTGGTTGAGGGTTTATCCCTTTCTCTTTTGGAAGCTATGGCCTGTGGCGCTGCTTGTGTGGCTACTGATGCGGGGGCTGATGGAGAAGTGTTAGAAGATGGGGCGGGAATTATTCTTGATACTCATGGGGTAGAGATACAATTGAAAACCTTATTACCTATGTTACGAGATCATCCTGATATTACTCAACTGTTAGGACAAAAAGCTAGACAAAGGGTCTTAGAACGTTATACGCTAAGTCAAAATATTACCTGTTTGGAGCAGTTATATAAGCAATTATGGCAACATAAGACTCTTTCTTTCCCTAATTCTTCCTAAATTTCCAGCCTTGGGCTTAAAACGACACACTGATAACTGATAACTGATAACTGAAATGACGATCGCTCGGACGATTTGCTTAGGATTTCTCACTGTCATCACGGTAGGAACGATTCTGCTGATGTTGCCGCTTTCTACTCAAGAGGGGGTATGGACTGGTCCAATCAATGCCCTATTTACAGCCACATCTGCTGTTTGTGTGACTGGATTGGCGGTATTTGATACAGGCGCTTATTTTTCCTTTTGGGGACAGCTAATTCTTCTTTTACTGATTCAAATAGGTGGCTTGGGATATATGGCTACCATGACCTTTTTACTTTCTTTGCTGCGAAAAAGATTGGATTTACAGCAAAAAATTGCGGTTCAGGAAAGTTTTGACCGTGAATTGATGCAGGGAGGTCGTCAATGGATTCGTTCAGTTGTCGCCTTGAGTTTAGTATTTGAAATTGGGGCAATGATTCTGTTATTTCAGAAATTTAACCAAGATTTTCCTCCATTAAGAGCTTTATGGTTATCAATTTTTCATAGTATTAGTGCTTGGAATAATGCTGGATTTAGTCTTTTTTCTAATAGCTTAGAACCCTACAAAAGCTCAATCTTGATTAATTGTGTTATCTCTTTTCTCGTGATTGTAGGAGGGATTGGTTATGAGGTTATCCTTGAGTCATATTTTTGGCTGAGAAGTAAGATCAAAAATTATCGAAAGCGCTTTAACTTCACCTTAAACTTTAAGGTTGCCACTAGCACAACAATCTTCTTATTAATATTGGGAACGGTGATCTTCTTTGGGGTAGAAGTCAATAATTATGCAACCCTTGAACCACTCAGTTTTAAGGATAAATTATTAACCGCTTGGTTTCAATCGATGACGACTCGAACGGCAGGATTTAATAGTATTGATATTGGTAATATGACAATTTCTGGAATTCTAATTACGATGGTCTTTATGTTCATTGGTGCCAGTCCAGGGGGAACAGGAGGTGGTATTAAAACCACTACTTTACGCATTATTACTAATAGTACTCGTGCGGTTTTAAAAGGGGATAGTGATGTCATTTTATATCAGAGAAGTGTGCCAAAGTCTTTAATTTTAAAAGCAATGGCTGTCGTATTTGGCTCAGTGATGATGATGGTTTGTGTGATGTTTATTATTACTTTTGTTGAATTTAATTTTAATACTGAAATTCAAGCGGGTAATGTTAATTCAATTAAGATCTTTTTTGAAGTTATTTCTGCCTTTGCTACGGTGGGGTTATCGATGGGAATTACCGCTAGTTTTTCTGCTTTTTCCAAGTTTATGCTAGTCTTAACAATGTACACTGGTCGAGTCGGAATTTTACTATTAATTTCAGCAATTGTCGGAGAATCTCCTCCGAGAAGTATTCAGTATCCCGAAGAAAATTTACTAATAGGATAATTTCAGTAAACAGTAATCAGTAAACAGTAAACAGTAATCAGTAATCAGTAATCAGTGATTTAAACTTTTTTCTGCCACCTAAAACCTAACACCTAACAAGGAGACACTCGTTATGGCTGACAGTTCAAAAGACAAAATGGAAAGCCCATCTTGGATGCGAAAAGGATGGGGACAAACTCTCAATTCTTTTAGTTTTTTTAATAAGTTTCGTGAGGGAAATCGCCAATTTGCCGTCATTGGGCTTGGCCGCTTTGGCCGGGCGGTTTGCAAAGGTTTACATGATATGGGATATGAGGTGATGGGGACAGATGTTAATCATGACTTAGTAACTCAGGTGTTAGCGGAGAGAATTGCTTCTAATGCTGTGGTGTTAGACTCAACAAACCCTAAAGCGCTGCGAGAGGCGGGAATTTTTGAATTTGATACAGTAATTGTGGCGATTGGCAATTATGTCGAAGAAAGTATTATTAGTACCCTTAATTTGAAAGAAGGGGGAGTTACGGTAGTAGTGGCAAAAGCATCTTCTGAAGTTCACGGTAAGTTATTAAAGCGAGTGGGCGCTGATTTGGTGGTTTTTCCTGAGTATGAAGCAGGTAGTGAACTGGCTTATACCTTGACTAAACCAGGGATTTTAGACCGTTTTGATATAGATCCAGAGAGTAGTATTGTAGAGGTTAAAATTCCAGAGAAATTTGCGGGAAAAACCTTGTCTGAGTTAGCCTTACGTCGTGATTATGGCATTAGTGTCTTGGCAATTGGTGAAGAGGACAAGTTTCTCATTAATCCTAATCCTCAAGTCCGTTTAGTAAAAGGACAAATCATGGTTATTTTGGGCAAAAATAAAGATATTTCACGCTTACCTTTATAATTGAGTCAATGCAAGAAAGGGTTCAGATTACTGATTTTGAGTAATCGTAGGAACAGTAAACAATTGTTCAATATCATTTTCTTGTGCCACAAATGATCTCACAAAATTTTCAAAGAGATGGACAATCTGTAAATTCTCTTTTAAATGCCATTTGACTCCCACAATTCGTTCTAGGTTTACCCCTTCAATCTCAACATAAGTGATACCAGAAATATCTGACCATTCTGGCATCACACTAACTCCATAACCAGATTGAATCAGAGAAATGACCCACTCTTCACAATCTGCTTTATAGATAAAATTGGGATAAACATCAGATTCTTCATACATTCTGGGATTAGCACGCCAAAACTCACAATTGATACGCTGAATGTAAGGATGAGCATCTAACTCCTTAAGATTAATCTGGTTTCTTTGGGCAAAAGGATGATTATTAGGAACAGCTAACCGTAGGGGTTGATGAAATAATTTACAAGAATTTTGCTGATTATCGGTTGCTTCAAGAATTGTTAGTGCGACATCAATTTCCTTCTCTGTTAACCATCGATTGAGATCATCAACATGACTGGTGCGAATTTCTACACTGATGTCGGGATGTTGTTCACGGAAATAGTGCATTAATTTAGATAGGCTAACAATCGATAAACTCGCTAGGATTCCTAATCTTAAGGTTGGTTGAGGGTGAAAATCTCTTAATTCATAGATAGCTTGCTCATAATCTTTGAGAATTTGTTGGGCTTTTTCCAAAAAGACAGCGCCCGCAGGGGTTAATTTGGTGCGTCGTCCCCCTCTTGCAAAGAGCGTTACCCCTAACTCTCGTTCTAATTTTTTGATCGCACTGGATAAAGAGGGTTGTGCGAGTAATAGCTTGTCAGCGGCCTGTGTAAAACTTCCTGTTTCCACAATAGCCAAGAAGTAGTTAATTTGATCTAAATTCATGGCTAGAAAATACTGATGTCCTTAAAATCATAGCGCTATAGCTAAACGAAGAATAGGTTGAGTTGTTGACTTGTCCTAATATATAGGGTTTTTAATCTCATAATGTGACACTACCATATCTTAACATCTGCCTCCTGCCCCCTGCCTCAAAGGAATTGCTATAAATATGTAGGGCTTCGTATTGAGAAAAAGTAATAAATAACTGAAATTTAACTGAGAAATTGATTAGAATAATCTAATTATATCTAAAGATTTAGTGCGATAGGAAAAATCTATAGCTTTGATAGTTAAAATCATCTTGCAAGAAATTAACTTTGAAAATAACGTTGGAAATGAAGGCGAATTTCTTTTATTTATTCTCGTTCCTAGTTAGAGCAAAAATAATAAATCAAAAAATAATTCCCTTCTCAGACAAATCTCAGAAAGAGATGAGTTAATGAAAAATAAGCAAGCAGTTTACTATCAAGGAGATTAATTCCTCATGATGCAACGAACCAATTACTACACAAACTTGTCTGCTAACTATTCAAGACCTGGCTTAGTTAATGAAGCGATGCAAAGTAAATTAATTCAATTAGGCGAAGAATTAATTACTAAAATCGAACCCACCTTACCCGAAATCAATTCAGATTATACTCTCGAAACTATTGAAAAAGAAAACAAAGAATGGTGGCCAAGTCATTGTGAAGCGCTACGACAAGGACGAGGAGATATTCTAACGGGAGAATATCGAGAAGATTTAATCTATCTTTGTCAGGATGGCCCCTATCAAGGATTAGAACAACAAAAAGAACGGGAACAACATTGGTGGGCTTTAATTGCTCAACCTGGTGTAACCATGTGTTGGCCAATTGTTATGTTTTCCGGTGAGCATACTTTCTTTGAATGGAAATGTGTTGATGACGAAACCAACGAAACAATCGCTAAAGGAAGTGTAACTTGGGTACGTCGAGGACATCGAGGTGGGTGCTATCTCAAAACCGAACAATTAACATTTTATCGGGATGTTTTTGCTCCTGCATCTTTACTCGAACTGATTAAAACTGCTTAACCTATCGAGGAAATAACAATGGAAACGAAAAATTATCAAAATGCAGTTCTTGATGACCTAGAATTGCAAGCAGGACTCAATAGTATTAACCCAAAATTTGGTGATTTCTGTACTCGTGTGGCGGGTGAAGCTTGGGGTTTACCCTTAATTGACCAAAAAACAAAAGCTTTAATTACCATTGCGGTTGATGTAGTGAATCAAGATCAAACAGGTGCAGGTAATCCTTTTGCTGCTCACGTTAATATGGCGCTTCAACAAGGTGCAACAAAGGAAGAAATTGAGGAACTACTCTTATTTATGTGTGTCTATGCTGGTTTTAATAAAGCAGCAGGATGCTTCGGAATGCTCAATGAAATGTTTGCAGACAAGTAACTAAACTAACTAACACTAAGGAGGAACGACAAATGACAACCGAAATTAAAGGCAAAATTGGGGTTCTGATTGAAGAACATTTTGACGAAACAGAATATCGTCGCTTTAATCAATTCTTTCCCGACAATGGCTACGAAGTCGAGTACATTTCCAATCTTTGGGGACAACCCAGTCTAACCTTTAAAGGAAATGATCATGAAGAAGAAGTGACAGTAACGGTTGATTTTCAAAGCATCAAACCAGAAGATTATCAAGGGATTATTCTGATTGGGGGTTATGCAATGGACAGACTACGCTATCAAGTGAATCCTCAAGGGAATCAGCCGAATCAGTCTCCTGCAGTTGAGTTTTTGCGTAAATCTGTTCAAGTAATGGATCAAAATCAGTTAAAAATTGGCACGATTTGTCACAGTTTATGGCTGTTTTGTGCTGCTCCTAACTTAATTCAAGGACGCAAAGTAACCTGCGCTCATAACATTCTCTGTGATGTTGAAAATGCGGGAGGTGTGGTGATTTACGAAAACGAAGAAACCGCAGCAACCTATGTTGATGGTGGCTTAGTGACAGGACGACATCCAGGTGTGTTAGAAGAATTTCTACAGCTTTTTCTAGACGAAATTAACCAAGTCAATCGAGAATTAGTTGCTTCCTAACATCCTTTTTTCGTTTACTGTTATAGCAGTACAAAGTGAGGTTAGGACATTGATCAAGCTTGAAACGCAGTCATAGCTTAATCCTACCTCCTACCTCCTGCCTCCTGCGTAGCACTATATCCTTCCAATATTATGTCAATAGATCTCTTCTCTCCTTATAAACTAGGCCATTTAGACCTTCCCTCTCGTATCATTATGGCCCCTCTCACTCGGATGCGTGCTGGCCAAGATAATGTTCCTCAAGCGATGAATATTGAGTACTATAAACAACGTGCCAGCGCTGCTTTAATTATTACCGAAGCAACTCAAATTTCTCCCCAAGGTGTTGGTTATCCTCACACCCCTGGTATTCATTCTGAGCAACAAATCGAAGGATGGAAAGCCATTACAAATACTGTTCATGAACAAGGTGGACACATCTTTCTACAACTATGGCACGTGGGACGAGTTTCTCATCCTTCTTTGCAGCCAAATGGAGCGCTTCCTGTTGCTCCTAGCGCCATTGCACCAGAGGGAATGGCTGCGACTTATGAAGGGGAAAAACCCTTTGTTATCCCTCGCACCTTAGAAACCAGCGAAATTCCTTTAATTGTTCAACAGTATGCTCAAGCTGCTCAAAATGCTAAGGTAGCAGGATTTGATGGCGTAGAAATTCACAGCGCTAATGGTTATTTACTAGATGAATTTTTACAAGATGGCTCGAATAAACGGACTGATAAATATGGTGGCTCAATTGAAAATCGTAGTCGCTTTTTATTAGAAGTGGTTGAAGCGGTAACGAAGGTTTGGCATAGCCAACGAGTAGGAGTCAGACTCTCCCCTTCTAGTACCTTTATGAGTATGTCTGATTCTAACCCAGAGGCTCTATTTGGCTATGTTGGACAGGCTTTAAATCAATTTAATTTAGCCTATCTTCATATTGTTGAACCCAGAATTAAGGGGGATAAACAGGATGAAGATAATAGTAATGGTTTGGGGGTTAAATTATTTCGACCCCTGTTTCAAGGGACATTAATTACGGCGGGTGCTTATACACGGGACACGGGAAATCAAGTGTTAGCAGAAGGGAATGCGGATTTAGTCGCCTATGGGCGCTACTTTATTGCTAACCCAGACTTACCTAAACGCTTTAAGTTGAATGCACCGTTAAATCCTTATGACCGTTCAACGTTTTACACTCAAGGAACAGAAGGATATCTTGATTATCCGACCTTATAATCTAGAATTTAGAATTTAGAATTACCAACCCCATTCTTTATTCTTCCTTTAGCTATCTGTTCTCTTTTTTCTGTAAAAGATGGTCTTTCTCAACTCTAATCACTTCTTGCAAAAGCACTTACGTCAACTGAAAACACGGTTTCAGTCTCCCTTATCCCGACGAGTGGCTTTCTGGATTTTCGCTGGAATTATCATGATTGAAGGCATTATTTTAATTCCGTCTTTTCATCGTCGTGAAAAAGAATTGTTGTCTCAAATTAAACAGATGTCTTCAGGGAAAGTTACATGGATTTTAATTACCTATCCTAATGCGTCAGGAACAGAACTGATTAAGCGCTTACAAACTCTGCAAGCTAACCATTCTTTTCTCAAAGGAGGTGCAGTTTATCAATCATCAGGACAGCTAATTGGGACATTTGGAAATGCGCCAACACTCAAACCATCACAGTTAGAAAATTATTCCCCTCAACGACAGGAAAGTTTTTATGATGATGTGGTTTGGTCAGGCTCAGACATGAAAACTCCATACACGATTATTCTACGTCATGATGCCTCTTCTGTCTCCTTAGAACTAAATCAGTATGTTGCTAGAATTATTGGCTTAGTTGCTATCATTTCTCTTTTTCTCACTGTAACAGTTTGGTTAACCTTAGAACCCCTAGTATTGACTCCTATTTTCCGTCTGAGACGAGACTTATTAACAGCAGGAAACGCAATTTATAACGATCATCATTCACCTGAATTTACCTCAACCTCTCTCAAACGCAATGATGAATTAGGAGACGTAATTTCTGCTTTTCATAAAATGTTTGATCAAGTGACTGAAGCTATTTATGAGCGTAAGCAAGCAGAGTTAGCGCTTCAAGAGAGTTTAACCAGAGAAGAAGCTTATTCTCAAGCATTGGATGAAGAATTAGAGAAAGGGCGCTTGATGCAAACGGCATTTTTACCTCATCAGTTATTACAACCATCAGGGTGGGAAATAGCAGCGTTTACTTCTCCTGCTAAACGAGTTGCTGGTGACTTTTATGATGTCTTTGAACTGCCCAATAATCATTTAGCGATTGTCATTGCTGATGTTTGTGGAAAAGGGGTTAGTGCTGCTTTATTTATGGGCTTATTTCGCAGTCTAATTCGCATTTTTGCCATGCAATGTAATTCAGTTAATCAAACAGAAGCCTGTCTCAAAGCAGTTGAATTAACAAATGATTATATTGCCAAAAATCATGGTAATGAGGGAATGTTTGCCACCTTATTTATGGGAGTTATCAATCTTAATTCCCATACCCTTAGTTATGTCAATGGAGGACATGAACCGCTTTTACTAATTAATTCACAAGGAACAATCAAAGCCTCTCTAGAACCGACGGGTTGTGCAGTTGGAATGTTACCTGACGTTGAGTTCCAGCTTGAGGAAATCATTCTAGAATCAGGTGATCTCTTAGTAGGTTATACCGATGGCGTGACTGAAGCTCGTGATCAAAATAAAAAATTTTTTGAACGAGAAAAGGTTCTAGAAATTATGCAAAAACCCTATGATTCTGCTCAAGAATTACTGCTCTGTCTCAAACAATCTGTTCTGCAACACATTGGTGAACTAGAACAGTCAGACGATATCACAATTCTGACCCTAAGAAAACAGTAACAAGTCTTTCAATGGAGAAAAAAAACCATGAAACTGCTTAAGAAAATTTACCCTGTTCTGATTACAACTTCTTTAATCGGTGGTGTTAGTTTATATCAAAATTTCACCCCGACTAATTATCTAACACCACAGAAAGCTCATGCACAATCTCAGCAAACAAATAAAACGTCTTTACTGGTCATTGCTTATCTAGATGTTAAACCAGAACATCGTCAAACCTTTCTTGATTTAGCGACGGAGGTAAAAACATTGACCAATCAAACCGAAAAAGGAGTCAATAGCTACACCTTCTATGAAGATAAAAATAATCCTAATTCATTCTTTTTCTTTGAAGACTGGCAAAATCAACAAGCACTTGATGAACATCTAGAGAAACCTTATACTCGACGCTTAACTCAGAAGTTTGAAGAAATTTTAGTGAAACCTGCTGATGTCAGAATTTATCGTATTAAAGAGGTAGAAACAATCCAAGTTCCCTGACAAACTTCTCACTTTTTGACCCTAATAAAGGGTTTGCCGCTTACTGAGTTTCAGGTGTTATTAACTGCTCCCTGAAATAACCTCAAACAACATTACTTAAGGACATTAATCAATGACTTCTCTTACCTTTTCTTTTTCCGATCTAATTGCAGGCTACGTTACCTATTTTGAACCAGAACAGGATATTTTTGGCTTAAAAACTTCAGATAATCGAGAATTCACGATCCGATTAACCTCTATGGCCTATGCTAAACTCATACAAAATTTGGATGAACCCTATCCTGATGCAACGGGTGTCATGCGTTCTCTTTTAACACCAAATTGCTATCTTTATGTCTATGGAATATTCTATCCAGAGAGTTCTACATTTGAAGCAAAACAATTGATCTTTTTAGGTCGGCAGAAAGATGAATATCGCTTTGAAACGCCTCAATGGTGGATTAATCAAATGGCTGCACTAGGACATTTTTATCTTAATTCTCAATTTCCTGATGGAGAGATTAACTACCGAAATTATCGAACTAACTTAAGTTTATCAGGTGAAAGATATACCGATAATTTTACCCAAGAAACCGATACAATTTCCCGTTTAGTCTATGGCTTTGCAACCGCTTATTTATTAACAGGAGAAGACCCGTTTTTAGAAGCAGCAGAAAAAGGGACAAAATATCTACGAGAACATATGCGTTTTCTAGATGTAGATGAAGATATTGTCTATTGGTATCATGGAATTGATGTGCAAGGTATCCGAGAACAGAAAATTTTTGCCTCAGAATTTGGCGATGATTATGATGCAATTCCCGCCTATGAACAAATTTATGCCCTTGCTGGTTCAGTACAAACTTATCGAATTAATGGCGATCCTGCTATCTTAAAAGATACTGAATTAACCATTAAACTGTTTCAAAAATTCTTCAGAGATACCAGTGAATATGGTGGCTACTTCTCCCATATTGATCCCATTACATTAGATCCCAAAAGTGAAGCGCTAGGACATAATAAAGGCAAGAAAAATTGGAATTCAGTAGGAGATCATGCCCCTGCTTATTTAATTAACCTTTGGTTAGCCACAGGAAAACAAGAATATGCAGAAATGTTAGAAGATACCTTCGATACCATTGAACACTACTTTCCCGATTTTGAGCATAGTCCTTTTGTCCAGGAAAGATTTTATGAAGATTGGTCAGAAGATACCACTTGGGGATGGCAACAAAATCGTGCCGTTGTTGGCCATAATTTAAAGATTGCATGGAATTTAATGAGAATGTATAGCTTAAACCCTAAAGAAAAGTATTTAAAACTAGCAACCAAAATTGCCGATATTATGCCAGATGTTGGCAGTGATCAACAACGAGGGGGATGGTATGATGTGGTAGAAAGAATCTTAGAAACAGGAGAGAAAAATCATCGCTTTGTGTGGCACGATCGCAAAGCTTGGTGGCAACAAGAACAAGCTATTTTAGCCTATTTAATCTTAACGGGTTGTCTGAAAGATCAGGAATATCATCGTTTAGCACGTGAGGCGGCGGCTTTTTATAACGCCTGGTTTTTAGATACGGAAGATGGAGGTGTTTATTTTAATGTCTTGGCTAATGGAATTCCCTATTTAAGCAGTGGAAATGAGCGAGGAAAAGGGAGTCATTCCATGAGTGGTTATCATTCATTTGAATTGTGTTATTTAGCTGCTGTTTATACTAATTTACTGATTAATAAGCAGCCAATGGACTTTTATTTTAAGCCCTTTCCTAATAGTTTTCCTGACAATCTGCTGCGAGTCTCTCCTGATATTTTACCCCCTGAAAGCATTTTCATTAAATCAGTAGAAATTGATGGACAAGCTTATACAGATTTTGATTCTAAAAAGTTAACGGTTACACTTCCGAATACTCAACAGCGAGTTAAAGTTAAAGTGACGATTGCACCAAATTTGGTTCATTAGGAACAAGGTTTGTAGTAAGCCCTTTAGGGGGATGTATAAGGGCTAAAACCTCTACTACGAACAATTTTAAACAGTCCATGAGACTTTACTCAACATCTAACAGCCTTCCTATTATTGATTAATTATGGACATTAAATTACAAACCCAACAAGACACTATCATTGCAGAAATAAGTGGAGAAATTGATGGTAAAACATCATCTCTACTGCAAGAAAAGTTGATTCCTTTATTAACCCCTCAAAGTAAAATTATTCTCCAAATGACTGAGGTGTCCTATCTCTCAAGCGCTGGGTTAAGAGTCTTATTAATGCTTTACCGACAAGCCAATACAAATAGCAGTCAATTAGTTTTAGTAGGACTGTCAGAAGAAGTGACTGATATTATGAAAATCACTGGTTTTTTAAAGTTCTTTAAGATCAGTGATACGGTAGAAAATGCTATTTAGATAATAGCCCTACACCCAACCATCCTACAGTCAGTATTTCCATCCTTCATTCTTTCTCAATTACCATGAGCTTAAAAACTACGCTAGAAACCACAGAAAAGACTGCCAAAATTATCCTATCAGGTGAATTAGATGGGAGTAACGCTAATCAATTTAAAACCAAAATTGAAGAAGCAGCAAATCTCAATCCTGAACATCTAATTTTGGTTATGAAAGACCTTGAATACATGGCAAGTGCAGGCTTACGAATATTAGTATTTGCTAAACAAAAAATGGGCAAAAATGTCGATATTTATATCATCGGCGCACAAGCTATAGTCAAAGATACGATTGAAAAGACAGGATTTCACCATAGTGTGATTTTCCTCAATCATGAAACAGAAATTTGAGATTAATCTGACCAATCATTGAATCTATCATAATGGCTGATACACAATTAATCGTTCCCGCTATTAGAGACTCTTTGACTCTAATTTCCAACTACATAAAAGAAATTGTCAAGCAAGCAGAACTAGATCCCCAAAAAGGCCGTAATCTCCGCCGTGCAGTTGATGAAATTGCCACTAATATTATCGAACATGGCTATAGTCATTGCCAACAGAGAGGAACAATCGAGTTAGCTGCTCAACTTAATTCATCAACTTTGATGATTTGTATTAAAGACAGTGGAATTCCTTTTAACCCGACTCAACATCCCATTCCCGATGACTTATCAAAGCCCCTTGAAGAGCGAAAGATTGGAGGATTAGGCATTTATTTAGCACAAGTCAGTGTTGATCAGCTACTTTATAAACGGGTTAAAAATTATAATTGCAATCAATTGATTGTTTATCGTCAGTCTTCTCTGTCTGTAGGAAAGTAAGAATCTGTTCAGTCAATTCTGAAAGCTTCTCAGATTTAGGTAAGGTTCCTGTGTATCTAAGTTAAAATAACCTTAACTAACTCAGGATCTAGACCATGAAACGAATTCCATTTAGTATCAGGCGTTGTTGGGCTTTAGCCCTTAATTATCCCTATCTACTAAAACAGAGTTTGAACCATCGAATTCGGTATAAAAAGCAATTAAGACTTGGGCTGGACAGAATTATCACTACTATAATCTGCTTAATCATCAGTATTTTATTGATAGGTTATGGAGTAATTGGCTTACCTTCTTTAGTTAAAGCACAAATATTTTCCCACCGCTCCGAAACTGTTTTCGGTAACATTGCGGCTGCACCTGTAAGATTAGATGGTCGTATTTTATTTGAGGTGACTTCTCCCATCGCTTTTGTCGAACAATCTGATAATCCTATTTATTCGGTTCAACAGCGAGTTGAGCGCATTGAAAAAACCCTATCTAATCTGCTAAGAAATGCTGACCGCAACACTTTAAAAATTGAAGTTAGCAGTTTAAAGAATCAAACCATTATTATTGCCTCTGATGCTAAAAACATTCGTCAAATTACAGTTGTCACCATCACTGATTTAGATGCTCAACTGAATGCTGCACCCATTCCTGAATTAGCAGAACAAGGAAGAGAAGTTATTGAGCAAGCATTACTTAAAGCATGGCAAGAAAGAGAGCCTAAATGGTTACTACGTCAGAGTGTAATTGCTGTAATCAGTCTAGATCTTCTCTTCATTTTTAGTAAATTATTAAATACTTTACTGCAATCTTTACGAGAAAAATCTAGACATAATCAGGCTGAACAAGAAAGTTTACGCTTTTTCAAACACTGGATATTACCAATGATTCTTTTGAGTATTTGGCTACCCAGTATTAGTTTAATTTTGGGACTTTTTCCTTATACAAGGGAATGGGGAATTTTATTTTTTAAAAGTGCCATTAACTTGTCAGTTGCTGTGATTGTCTTTTTAGGAC
>JBFRWQ010000348.1:0-3000 GCA_051439665.1 Microcystaceae cyanobacterium
GACATTAGATAACTATCAGTACGGAACTCTTCTGCTTTGGCTTTGACTTCTTCTACTAAATTCATCTTAGTTAACTAACTTTATTAGTTGTGAGGCTTGACTCATTTTCTATATTATACAACATTTGAGATTCAATGGGCATAACTTATTAAACATTTTGAAAATTGTGATCAAGATATGTTTAGAAAAATTCTTGAGAGATTAAAGCTTGAATCCTTGCTAATTCTTGATCATTGTGGCAATGCTCATAAAAAGGCTCAATGGGAATCCAATTTTCTTTTTGCTCAGGATGTATATAGGGATAATAATCATCAATGATTAAGGTTTTATCTAGAGAAGCATTCGGAATTAACGTTAAATCTTTAATCTGTTTATCCCAGTGTATATATTCAAGGTTGGCAAACCATGAAGGCGCTTCTCCGTTATTAACTAATTTAATAGCAACTTCACGAAAGTATTCTTCGGATGCACCTGTAAAGATCACAATTCTGGAAAATTTACGATCACAAAATTCAAGAAATTTTCTTAATCCTGGGCGAGGAATTTGACTAAAAACATCCGTGATTAATGTTGCTTCTAAGTCTAGAGCAAGCACTAAATTTGATGCAATATCTAAATGAGGATCATTGACTAACATAAGTTTTTAGCCTTCTTCTCGATCAGAATTTATTCATCCTAAATTATACTCAAAATTTACCTCATTTATCACAAGTTGTTACATATTCCCCAAATCCCTAGCTTAATGGTGAAAATTTTGGGACAATTCTACCTCATAACCGTTTCATCAGATTGCAAAATATGTCAGAAATTGCCATTGAGTCTGTACTACACGAAGAGCGACACTTTAACCCCCCTGCGCATTTCTCCGATAATGCTTATATTCGCAGTATGCCAGAGTATGAAAAACTTTATTCAAAGGCGCAAAGTAATCCCACAAAATTTTGGGAAGAATTAGCCGAACAAGAATTATTTTGGTTTAAAAAATGGGATAAAGTCCTTGACTGGAATCCCCCCTATGCTAAGTGGTTTGTCGGAGGAAAATTAAACATCTCCTATAACTGCTTAGATCGTCATTTAACCACCTGGCGACGCAATAAAGCAGCTATTATCTGGGAAGGTGAACCAGGAGACTCAAGAACCATTACTTATGCTCAATTGCACCGAGAAGTGTGTCAATTTGCTAATGTGATGAAGGAATTAGGGGTCAAAAAAGGGGACAGGGTAGGAATTTATATGCCCATGATACCTGAAGCTGCGATCGCAATGCTCGCTTGTGCCAGAATTGGTGCGCCCCATAGTGTGGTATTCGGTGGATTTAGTGCAGAAGCGCTCAAAGATCGCTTAGAAGATGCAGAAGCTAAGTTAGTCATCACCGCAGATGGTGGCTTTCGTAAAGATAAGACTATTGCGCTCAAGGAACAAGTTGATCTAGCCTTAGAACATGGTGCGCCATCGGTAGAAAAGGTTTTAGTGGTAGAACGCACCAAAGAAACGGTTAAAATGGTAGAAGGACGGGATTATTGGTGGCATGAGCTACAGCCAACGGTATCCGCCGAATGTCCTGCTGAACCAATGGATAGCGAGGATATGCTCTTTATTCTCTATACCAGTGGTAGCACGGGAAAACCAAAAGGGGTTGTTCATACCACAGGGGGCTATAATCTTTACACCCATATCACCACAAAATGGATTTTTGACCTTAAAGAAAATGACGTTTATTGGTGTACTGCTGATGTAGGTTGGATTACTGGACATAGTTATATTGTCTATGGTCCTTTATCCAATGGTGCAACCTCGTTAATGTATGAAGGAGTCCCCCGTCCATCCAATCCTGGTTGTTTTTGGGATGTAGTGGAAAAATATGGCGTTAATATCTTTTATACTGCACCGACTGCGATTCGAGCTTTTATTAAAATGGGAGATGAGATTCCTAATGCTCGTGATCTCTCCTCATTGCGCCTCTTAGGTACGGTAGGCGAACCGATTAACCCTGAAGCTTGGATGTGGTATCATCGGGTAATTGGTGGCGAAAAATGTCCCATTGTCGATACATGGTGGCAAACGGAAACGGGAGGAGTTATGCTTACGCCTTTACCTGGGGCAACGCCAACGAAACCAGGCTCTGCTACTCGTCCATTCCCTGGTATTGTGGCTGATATTGTCGATTTAGACGGTAATTCTGTAGGTGCAAACGAAGGAGGTTACTTAGTCGTTAAACATCCTTGGCCGAGTATGTTACGCACCGTCTATGGAAATGACCAACGCTTCCGTAGTACCTATTGGGAGCATATTCAACCCCACGGTGAGCAATGGTATTATTTTGCTGGTGATGGCGCAAGAAAAGACCAAGATGGCTATTTTTGGGTGATGGGTCGTGTCGATGATGTCATTAGTATTTCGGGGCATCGCTTGGGTACGATGGAGGTAGAGTCCGCTTTAGTCTCTCATCCTGCGGTAGCTGAAGCAGCAGTGGTAGGTAAACCCGATGAGTTAAAAGGGGAAGAGATTTGCGCCTTTATCACCCTAGAAGGGCATTATCAACCCAGTGATGAATTGATGGCTGAGTTAAAACAGCACGTTGTGGGGGAAATTGGTGCGATCGCTCGTCCGGGTGAAATACGCTTTACCGATGCGATGCCGAAAACCCGTTCTGGTAAGATTATGCGACGTTTATTGCGTAATTTAGCAGCAGGTCAAGAGATTTCGGGTGATACTTCTACTTTAGAGGATCGCACGGTCTTAGATAAGCTCAGAGGTGGGGCTTAAGTTATACTTAGGGTGGGCTTTTTAAGGCTCACCTTAGAATTCTTTCTTTAATTATTTATTGTTGAAAAACTAAAGGAGTTTTCATGAATTTAGACGAATTTACAGAAAAATTTAGAATTCTTAATCAAAAAGGATTTATTCGTTCTAAGCGAAAAAGTTCAACAGGAATTGGTTACACATTTGAAACAGAGTTAGGTTTAAAGGAAAACAATCTAGCTTTGCCAGATATTGATG
>JBFRWQ010000349.1:0-7728 GCA_051439665.1 Microcystaceae cyanobacterium
TTGGGGAGTCGTTTCTGCTTCCCGAATCCCTAAAAGTTGAGCCATTACTCGACTGACTTCTGCGGGAGTATAGAATTGTCCCTTACTTTTACCGCTTTCTGTAGCAAACTTTCGCATTAAGTATTCATAAGCATCCCCCAGAATATCATCCCCATCTGCTCTATTTTTCGAGAAATCAAGCGCAGGATTCTCAAATGTCCCAATTAGATTGGTTAAACGCTCCACCATATCCTTACCGCTTCCCAACTTCGTCGCATTATTAAAGTCAGGCATATTAGATAAATGATTAGCTTCTGCAAATGGCCTTAAAATATGCTTATTAATGCGATCGCCTAGATCGCTTTTTCCCTTTAAAGCCACCAGATCCTGAAAAGAAGCCCCTTCTGGTACAGTAATCTCCGCAAAAGGTTGTCCTTTGTACTTATCACTCACATATTTAACAAATAGCAATACCAACACATAATCTTTATACTGACTCGCATCCATTCCTCCCCGAAGATCATCACACATTGACCAAAGAGACGAATAGAGTTCAGATTTTTTCAGAGCCATAACTTCAGTTATTTGATTAAATTTATCTTATTTTTACTTTAGAGGTTTCTTTCCTCAAACAATCTAAATTTTTTTTTAAACCTAACCCATCAAGCTTGAACACCAGATAAAAAGTAAGATTTCAGATTAACAGGAGTAAAAACAACTAAGATGATGCTAAATCGGCTCTCCCGAACCTGTGGTGATAAGCCCTGCTTATGTTTGAAGACAAGCTAATAGTGTTGATCGTTTTGTAATTGTAAAAATATGGTATGATAGTTGACTGCGATCAAATTGAACAAGTATCACCCAGATGGTTAAACTACGCTTAAAAAGATACGGCAAAAAACGGGAAGTCAGCTATAGAATTATTGCTATTCATAGCACCAGTCGCCGTGAAGGACGACCCTTAGAGGAATTAGGCTTCTATAATCCCAGAACCGACGAAACTCGCCTTGATGTTCCCGCAATTGTCAAACGTCTCAAAGAAGGCGCTCAACCAACCCAAACAGTGCGTAATATTCTAGACAAAGCTAAAGTATTTGAACAAGTCAATGCCTAATCCTGTTGTATGGTCAAATCCCCAACCCACTCGTCCTCAGTATAACCAGTTAGTCCAATTTCTGATTGAACCTCTGCTGGATAACCCGTCAGAAATGAAGATAGACTGCGAACCAGTTAACGAAAAACGTAAAATCTGGATTCGTGTTGCCTTTGATGATACAGATAAAGGTCGGGTCTATGGACGGGGTGGACGAAACTTACAGGCCATCCGTATGGTTTTAGAAAATGCAGCAGCGATGGCGGGTCAAACAATTTACCTAGATATTTTTAATGATCAAGGAGCGAATAATAGCTCTTTTACGAGTTCATCTCCTTCCTACAGTGGAAAATTTGTTAGAAAAACTGAGAGACGAAGATCCCGTCCGAGAGGAACATCTGCTTACAATAAATACACAAGTGAAGGCTCTTTCTAAGAGATAGGCTTGGTTTTATGTCAAGATAATTAGGGGTAAGGTTAGTTAATAGACTATCCCCTAGTTATCTTTTTTTATGGAGCAAAAATGCAAGGAATTTGGTTAGAAGATCAACAATTAAGCCTGCGTCAGGATTTAGAGATTCCTCAACCGACTTCTGAGGAAGCATTGGTTAAAGTGGTACAGGCAGGAATTTGTAACACAGATTTAGAATTACTGAGGGGATATTATCCTTACTGTGGTGTTCCTGGCCATGAATTTGTCGGTATTGTCGAACAGGGGCCGTCTCACTTACAGAATAAAAGGGTGGTGGGTGAGATTAATGCGAGTTGTGGTTATTGCCATTACTGTCAAACGGGACAACCGACTCACTGTGAAAATCGGACAGTATTAGGTATTTTTAAACATAATGGAGCTTTTGCTGAGTATTTAACCCTTCCTACTCGTAATTTACATCCTCTTCCTGATCAAGTAACCACAGATGCAGCCACCTTTACTGAACCCATTGCTGCAGCGCTAGAAATTCAACAACAGATTCAGATTACCCCCAATCATCGGGTATTAGTGGTAGGGGATGGCAAATTAGGTCAATTAGTGGGACAAACCCTCGCTTTAACTGGGTGTGATTTGCTGGTTGTGGGTCGTCATCAAGAAAAATTAGGCTTATTAGAAGAGTTAGGTATTAAGACAGGCTTTAAAGACCTAATTACCCCTAGAAGCTTTGATATTGCTGTTGAATGTACTGGGAATCCCGACGGATTTGAATTAGCCCGACAGTCTCTCCGTCCACGAGGCACTTTAGTGTTAAAAAGTACCTATGCTGGAAAATTAACCCTCGATGCGTCTGCAATAGTAGTTGATGAGTTAACGGTGTTGGGGTCTCGCTGTGGTCCGTTTGATAAGGCCATTGATGTCTTAGCTACAGGTCAAGTAAGGGTTGACCCTCTTATCCAAGGTCGTTATCCTTTGAATGAAGGGTTAACTGCTTTTGCCAAAGCTCAAACAAAAGGGACTCTCAAGATTTTACTAGAAATTAACTGATAATCTTCAAAGTAGCGATTTCTGAAACGAGCGTCAGGGATTGCTTTTTAATTTTTACTTGTGGGTAGCACTATAACCCTTGTCTTCCTTGTTCTATAATTCTCAGTAATGATTTTAAATCCTGTGTATGAGAAACCGACGTTATCGTAAACCTAGTTTACCAACCCAAAACCTTGATTCTTTTTTAGATATTTTAACCAATACAGTTGGGGTTTTAATGTTTATTACCATATTTATTACTCTCTTAGCGGTAGAATCTAGTGATATTGTTCGTACTCCATTAAGCTCCAATAGTAACAAAACACCACGTTTTTTTGAAGTGCGAGGAAATCGTATTACTTATATCGATGATACCGCAGTAGAAAGTCAATTAACCCGTACTTTACCCACCTGTGAATCGCCCGACGTTCCTAATGTCTTGGATACTTATAATTACCAATATTATGCTAATCAAGTAGAAATTTATCAAAATTGTCGTTTAGGTTTATTGCAAAAACTGCAAAATTTCCGAGGTCGGACTACCCATTATACAGCCCGTTTTTTAGAGTTAGGATCATTACTCTATGAACCTGTTGATCCAAATAGTGGGGAAAC
Source organism: Microcystaceae cyanobacterium (assembly GCA_051439665.1). GTDB lineage: Bacteria > Cyanobacteriota > Cyanobacteriia > Cyanobacteriales > Microcystaceae > JBGTGT01. The sequence goes on from JBFRWQ010000349.1 coordinate 3,144, forward strand.
TCCTAAAGATATTGAGCAATCTGAATCGGAATTTAATCAAGTTTTAGAGACGTTGAATCCGAAAAATGATTATTTAGCTTTTATTGTGCGTCCTGATAGCTTCTCTGCCTTCCGTGCAGCCCGAAAACAGGCTGATCAGTCAGGATTTGATGTGGGATGGGAACCTTTTACCCAAGATACTCCCATTGTCTTTGGTTCTGGTGGGCGCTCTATAGGTGTACAATAAAATGATTCTTGTATGTTATGATTCAATTAGTTAGGATTCTTAACATTTTTTGAGAAAATTATTGTGTTTAAATAAATTTAATCGGTTAAAATACACATAAAATCGATATCTTGTCAAGTTTAAGATTATGAACTTTCGTACAGTTATTTTTAGTGGATTAATGGCCTCATTAATAGGCTTAATGATTGGGTTTGCCCTTGTACATATTACAGGAAGAGAGGCTCGGAAACGGCCAATTCTGATCACATCTTCGATTTTAGGGTTTGTCATTGGTTCATTTCAAGAATCTGTTAATCAGCAACAAAGACACCGTGCTGAAGAATATGGAGACTCTGATTATAAGGAGTAAACGGCTCTTCTGACATGATGGTGGAGAATGTATAAACGAACACAATTAGCCTGTGATGGGTTACGTCACCGCTCATAAATTTATCATGTTTCCCTAAAAGCTATCTTCGTACCTAACCCATCCTACGATCTATAAATTTTACTGATTACCATAAGTTCAGGAGAGCAACTACCTGCTGATAACTGTTTAACGACAAGTCTGTTGGCTTCCATCGGGTAAAATAGCACCACATAGATTAGTATTCTGTAAATTAGCGCCGATCACACCCTTTAAATTGGCATAGCTTAGATTTGCGCCGTTAAGATTTGCATCACTCAAATTACTTTCTGCTAAGTTGGCATTTCCTAAATTGGCATTTTGAAGATTAGCCTTACTTAAATTAACTTTAAATAAATTGGCCTGTTCTAAGTTAGCATTTTCTAAATTAGCGCCAGAAAGATCGCTTCGAGTCAATCTTTGACGATAGAAATTAACATCTTTGAGATAAGCTTTACTTAAATCTTGTTGGGATAGAGTATCATTTTCTTCTAATTGGGAATTGAGAATTTTCCACACCAGTCGCCATTTCGGGTTAAGCGTCGTATCAGGTAATTTCGTTGCGGTTAAATTGGCTAAACTTAAATCGGTTTCGGTTAAAATTGTACGAGTTAAATTAGCTTCGGTTAAATTAGCATTACTTAAATTAGCTTCGGTTAAGTCAGTATAAATTAATTGGGCTTGGCTAAGATTACTGTCTGATAAATTGGCTTGTTGTAAATTGACAATGAATAAATTGGCACTTTCTAGATTAACCCCTGTTAAATCTCGATTATTTAAGTTTAAACTTTCTAAGTAACTTTGACTCAAATCAATATTAGTTAGATCAGACTCTAATTGATCTGTCACAAATTGCTGTACGATGCGCCATTTGGGAGCAATATTTGTTTCTTCTGTTAAGGTGGTTTCTCTTAAATCAGCATAGACTAAATTGGCATTTTCCAGATTAGTTTGACTGAGATTTGCTCCCCTTAATTTAGCTAAGGTTAAATTGGCATTCCGCAAATTTGCCCTGGTTAAATTGGCTTGTTCTAAACTAGCTTGTTCTAAATTCGCTACTTGTAAACTTGCCCCTTCTAAATTAGCTTTATCTAAGACAGCATTGGGCAATTTTGCCTCATTTAATTGGGCTAAAGATAAATTTGCTTCTGTTAAGTTAGCTTGTTCTAGTTGAGTTTCATTTAACCTTGCTTTGTTTAAATTAGCACGGAAAAGAGTTCCTTGATTCAAACGGGCTAAAGATAAATTTGCTTCTGTTAAATTAGCGCCATTCAAATTAGCGGACAATAAATTCCAGCGACCTAAATCTGCTTTAACAAGATTACAAGCAGGACATTGACCTGTTTCTTTTAATTGGTCAAAAATTGCTTGGGGGACAGCATAACTTTTAGCGGAAAAAAGACAGATTGAAAGCGCTGTCAAGAAATAGAGAAATTGGCGACCCAATGAAAGATATTTTGTAGAGGTTAAAGCTTTAGCTGATAAGATTTTTACTTTAGGCAAAGCAAAATTAACCCAAAAAGAACTTAAGTTTTGTTTAACCATTGTTTTATAAAAAGTCAAATTTTTGTCAATCTTTTTATCTAAATTGAGGATCAGTGAGCTTGGGAGGAGAAAGATTAATCTCACCTCCATTATTTTTAGGTCCTGGAGAGGGCGCTTTTTTCTCTACTACTGAAGTTTTATCTTCTCCATTATTGCCATTTTGCTCTAATGGAGGAACGACATCTAATGGTTTTTCTAGCGTCGGTAAAGCAGGAGGAAGAAAGGTTTCAATAATCACAGAACGGCTTTTTTTCTGTCCTTGAGCATCGGTTGCAGTCAGGGTAATGGTTGCCGTTGTCGGTTCAGAAGCTAAAGGATAAACGATTGTTCCCGACGGGTTAACTGTACCAGGAACAGGTGATAACTCAACCTGTAAGGTTTGATCTCCTTTAATACGCCAATCTAGGGTAATAAAGTTTTTGTTTTGTAAGTTAATCTTATAACTGGGAGATGCAGGTTGTCCATCTAAATCAAATTGTATGATTTCAATGGGAACTGGTTTTGCTGTCACTTCGATAGGATTGGTTGACAAAGAAACTGATGAATGAGGGGGATTATAAAGGGAATCAAGGGTTAATTGAAACACGAATTTTCCCACTTGATTAATTCTGGTGGGAACATCATAACAAACTAATTGAGTTTGATTCGTTTGACAATAGGCTTGTAATTTTGGAGGAATCGGATTGTTAGCTTGAGGATTAAATTGGAAAAGAATAGGAAGCTTCTTTAATTGTTGTTGGGGATTGGTAGAATTTACGGCTAAGGTTAACTGTTTGACAAACCGAAAATTATCGATTGTCCAATTCAGTTTGACTCCTTCTTGTCCGCCCGCTTCATAAGTAGGATTAACCGCAGCAAAGTCTGAGAGAGTTGGTTTAGGAATGGGAATGATCGAAATAGTAGAAGTCTTAACGGGTGGTAAGGAGCGAGATGATCTACCTTGGGGAATTAACGTTAATTGGAATTGATAATCTCCTGCTCGAAAAGCATCAGTAGGAACATTGTTACATAGTAAGGTTTGACCGACTGAGCAAAATTCTTGCAAACTATCAGGAATTCCTTGACTAAAATCATAGCTAATCGGTTGACTGAGAATTTGATCGGGCTGGCTAGAAGACACTCCTTTTAATTGTAATTGTGCCAGTTGTTGGGGATGGGAAATTTGCCAATTGAGCCGAATTACTTGATTATTAACAGCATCATAAAGAGTATTTTGCGGACTAAAACTAATGACTTGAGGTTGAGGGGGTTTTCGGGTGATTAACCACCATGCTAACCCGATTAATCCTGCTAACAGCAATAAAATAGTTAGAATCAACAGATACAAATGCCACCACGGACGGGGTTTCCACTGTAAAAAAGCGGGAATTTGAGAGACAGGTAAAGGAAGTTTTTGCAGATCCCTAATTTCAATTGTAAAGTTGAAAACTCTTCCTGCAAAGGGACGTTTCCACGCAGCAGGGGGAATGACTTGTAAATTAATAATATCCTGTTGTTGAGGTTGGATGTGAACCTCTGTGCGATCTAAAAGGTATTGACATAAGCGATCGCCGTCTGTATCAATGATCTCAAGTTGTAGCTGTCGAGGCGCATTTCCTAAGTTGTTTAAACGAATTTCATACCATCCCTTTTCTGTTATCACAGATCCGACTTTTGTAACCAACTGAAGGTCAAATTGATAAATTTCGGGTACTTTAAGGTGAATTAAGTCGAATAAGGCTAAATCATCCCCATAATTAGCAGAGATAATTTGAAGAGTGGGTGAATAACGGCCTGCTTGGGTGGTAGTAGGAAGGGTTAAATATAGTTGAATTTGTCCGCTTTGTTGAGGATTTAGTTCTAATCCATCACCAGAGGTAATTGTTCCTTCATTGGTAGCAGGATCGGGATAAACAACCTCAAACCAATCATTAGGAAAGTCACGACAGTTAAGATAAAAGCGATCGACTTGATGAGAACGATTATTAATGGTAACAGTAAATGGGATTAATTCTCCCCCTTGGACTTCTAAGGGATGATCAGACTGAGTAAGAGGTTGAATTGTAAAGCTTGGTTCACTTATATCTCTAATTTCTTCAATGGGGGGTAAAACTCGTATTTTTCCATCATAAAATTTAGGAAATTGATCTTGATAATGTCTTGGAGCATCTAGCTTTAGGGCATAAGAATAGACTTGAGGAAGGGTATCCCGTGGGATAGATAATTGAAAAATTACCTCACGACTTTGATTGATTTCTAGCGCAATTGAGGTATGAGGGGATGAACACCAAGATTGAACTACGTTTTTCCGATCTTCAAGCGTCAAATCCAAAATAATGCCTTGATTTCCTTGATTGGCAATGGTTACGCTGACAATAAAGGTTTCACCAGCCATACGGGAGATTTCCTTAGATGGATTGAGAATAACCCCCAAAGGAAAGCCTACTTTG